>DAIDAN010000044.1 GCA_027310605.1 Candidatus Aenigmatarchaeota archaeon
TGTTTTCTTTTATCTGCTGGAGCAAGTCCGTCTGCTCGTCCCAGAGCGAGAGCCTCGTGGTGCCGGACGCGTCCGCAAGCATGATGCTTGCTACCCTGCTCTTCTTGCCGTTGCGCTCGAACTCGCGCACGGGCAGCGTCTTTATCACGGTCGCGGTCAGGTTGAGGCTGCGCATTCCCGCTACAATGTTTTTTATCTCAAGCCTGTGGTGCGTTCTTTCCATCAGGTCGAGCCCGAGCTCCTTCGCCGCGATGTAAGCCGCGCCCTCCACCGATACCAACATGGACAGCTCGCGCTGCTTCTCAAGAATTTTCTTGTTCACATCCTCCTTGGTCTGCTGCGTCACAGAAACAATCTTCTCCACAATCTGCTCGAGATCCATCAAAACACCGCCGCGGATTATCCGCAATGATTCCATTATTGGATGATTAGGATTTTTTGGGAGAACTAATATTTATAGTTATTTTTGCTAAAATTTATTATCGCTCTTTTTATCGGTCGGTGTTATGGCTGAACAAGCTTCGGTTTCTCTGATAAACTGCGCGGGAAGGGAGGCGATAGCAGGGGAGAAATTCTGCGAAAGCGAAAATTATAATGTGAGATTGAATGTTTTCGGAAGCTTTCCAAACCTGCTCCTTCGAAAACTTTCAAAAAAGTCAGGAGGGAACTATTTTGTCATTGATACGAACGACGAGAAAAACTTTTCTGATATTTTTCGAGATTAACAGCAGGTTCGGCGATGGCGAGGCTTTCAATGCGCTTTTCGTTTTGAAAAACGATTTTGTTGATAATTCGAGAAGAAAGCGGCTGCTGCGGTTTATGCTGTTCCATTAACTTATGGCGGCTACATGAAAAAATATTCCGGAGAAAAAACGATAGGATTGGACGAAAAAAAATTCTGCCCGCAGACAAGGTTTACCCAGCTTCCGTTGAATTGGTAAACGGGAAAATGCAAATAATGAAATCAAGAAGCGTTGCCGTTGTCGGCAAAGCGCCAACCATGAGAGAAGCGTTGGAAATAGCAAACGCAGACTTTAAAAAATTGACGGATATGTGAGATATAGGGCAGATATTGACACAGATTATCTTAGAAAATGCGAAAAACGTTTGGGAGAGCTTATGTTAAAGTCAGGATTCTGATTAAACTATCTTGCTCTTTGCCGCGCGCACATCTCCCGCCAGAACGGTCTTCCGGTTGTTTGCCTTCGCGATTTTCGCGGACTCGGCAGCGATGTCAGCTATTATCTCCTCCAGAAGCTGCGCGAACTCCTTTGTCGCGGAGGCGCTTGCGCGAAGGCCGCTTCTCAACAATATTCTTTTCACGGGAGCAAGTGGCAAGTCCATAATTATGGATTTGTTTGCTGGTTTAAATCCTTTTGCATGCAATAAGATTTATGTCGGATGAAATTTAGGAATATTGGAAAGAGCTTTCTGAACGTTCGCCAAGGTTTTCCGCGAATTGCGGCCTTATTGAACACGGCATAATAGACCAAAAAATAAGCGTCAAAGACAAATATGCAACTGGTTTATCCAACTTTTTAGGATTTTACGGCACATTGGAGGAAAGAGAGAGTTTGGAATGCCTGGATAATTGGTTATAGCTCTTCGAAAGAAAAAGCATTCAATCTATAAATAAGTTGTAACAAAAGCATAAAATCTTCACGCGTGAAGATGTGAATGTTTTGTGAAGTAAAAATGAAGTTAAAATGAAGATTTTTCAATTGAACTATTTTCTGAAAAATATATTATACAGCATATAAATTGATTTTTGGATTTTACGTTAAACTTACAATTTTTATTCTTGCTGTCCAAACTCTCACAGGAAAAACAGCTTGCAAAAAGTTAAGGTTTGCTCGTTCTTTTCTCACATAACACAGATTTAAAAAATCATGATTCCAATTCTCACTTTCTTGGAAGCATGCAGAATGTCAGGAAACAAGCTTATTTTTTAGCCTGCAACTCTCACATTTTATTTTTAACTCTTATTTGTTAACTCTCTTTCTTATCCGAAAGATCGAAAAATTCCCTATTTTTGATAGCGTATTAATAAAACTCTCACTTTTGCCATTTTGATAGGAGAATGGCATCTTCAATATAATAAACCCTCTTTTTCTGTCTTTATGATACGAAACAAATTTTTGAGCCATAATCTCTCTGGTTTATCCTCAGGCTCTTTACCAATTAAGAAGGATAGTTTACCCAAATTATCTGCGGAGACTACCGCAAATTGCATTTTTTGCTTCTCTGCCTTTTCCTTTAGGAAAATGTCAGGGCTCACACGCTGTAAGAATATATATAATCTAAAATAAATATGTTATAAAATATATTTATATAAATATATCTACTAATATATTTAATATAAAAAATTATATAAAAGATATATATCATAAAAAATCTAATTAGAAATATATTTTTTAATGAAAATGTGGCAAAAGAATAGTTTTATATAACAGTTTTTCCAAGAGATTAGCAAGGTGTTGAGCGTGAAACCGAAGGAAAATCCGAAAACAGTTTTCGAGAACCTGTTTCTGCACGAGAAGCCCGTGAAAATGCTAATCTCGCTCAAGAACGACCGCGCAAAATACACGACCCAGGTCTCGAAAGACGTGGACTGCACTTATTCCCATACCGTAAAGGTGCTTGACCTTTTCAAGAAGCTGGGGCTTGTAACCTTTGACAAGAAGGGGAGGATAAAGCATGTGAAGCTCACGCGCGACGGCGATGAGGTGGCGCTCGCTTTCGAGGGAATAACGAAGCATTTTGCAAGACTGTCCGGACAGATAAAGGAGGATATAATCGTGAAGAAGGATGCAAAGACAAAGGAAAAGAAAGGGAAGAAATAAATTATAATATTCTGAACGGGCTTATGAAAAGGAAATACTTGTTTCTATGAAATCGTCTGGCGCGACATCAAGCCCATTTGCTTAGAGTGGGTTTAATAAACACCGCTCTTATATACGGGTTTTGCCAATTAATTTTAATTGGGGTAATTGATAATACTCTAATCATTTTTAGTGATTTTTATGGAAACCCTCCTGAAATACCTTTACGGGAACCATCCGAAGAGCGGGAAATTGAAGGAACTTGGCCTGAAAGCCCTGGATATTTTGGTGAAAAAGGGACAGGTCGAGCATCTCGAGCTGGCGAAGCAGATAGGCGTCAAGTTCGAGTCCTGGAAGGGTTATGAGAAGCCAGTGAAAACTTTCTATTCGGTCGTGAACCCGTTAAAGGAGATGCAGCTTGTCGAGTCCTTCAAGAGGAAGGAGGGAAAGGGGTTCAAAACAGTGTATGTCTACACTCCGGACAAGTTTGCCGCGAACATGAAGAACTTCGCAAAGATGGCGCAGGAGTTCCTGGAATCGAGGAAACGGTAGATTCCCCTTCTGAAAGGCGCAGAAACGTCGCAAACGGCGATTCTTATATATAATATAATGGATATTTCATATAAGATATTATTAAAAAAACATAATAAATAATATATTTTATAATATATATAATATAAAGAATAATTCATAATATATATTTTATAATATATATATATTGCGAACTCTCACGCCAAAAGTGAGAGTTCCGGGGGTTTCCCAAGGAAAAAGGCATGGGCGGAAAAAGCGAAAGTCTCGCAAAAACGGCCGAGAATCGCCTTCAGAAAGAAGGCTTAAATAGCTTGGCTGCGCATTAAGTGCTGTATTTCTTGGAATTCTGGCAATGTATTTTGCTTGACTGAACGGCAAGAGGTGTTTTTGTGGAATGGGTTTGTTTCGTGAAAAGCGGGAACGCTAAAAAGGCTGAGAACATTTTGCGCCTCGACTTTGACATAGCCGCGAAGCAGAGCATCACCGTGCGCTCTGCGGAAGCGCTTGGCGTGAAAAAAGGCGGAAGCTTCTTCCTCGTTGAGGGAACGGACGAGGGAGTGGCGCGCTGCAAGGACCTGATAAAGGATTTCGTTGAGAAGGCTTCTAAGGAGGAGCTTGAATCCGCGAAACAAAAGATAATCGAGGAGCGGGAAAAGGCTGCCTGCGGCTTCGGCGGGATTTTCGGATAGAGAATTACAATAACAATCGATTTGCAGGAATGCCTTTATGGCATCATCGCGCAAACCGCCTTAAAATCCGTTCTGGCGATGCGGTTCAACCCATAATATATCGGCAGTTCTGTTTTGATAATGATTCTTAATCTTGATGTTGGTGCGCCTGACGGGATTTTCTGCCTCTGTTTGCAGAGGGTTGATAAGGGCAGGCAAGTTCAACTCTGCCCTTATTTCGAACCCGTGTCATGAGCTGTTTCCATAATATTTGGAGACAATATGCCTCTTTTAACTTGAGCTTTCGCACGAAAAACTCCGCTTTTCGGCGGAGCCGGAAACTTCGTTTCCGAGCCTTCTCGCGAGAAAAAGCTCATTGGGAAGCTCAGATCCTGCCACTAGACTACAGGCGCTTCGATTAATGGTGGGCCGGGAGAGAACCGAACCGCAGGGGGCTCCGCCCCCTTCAGTTTTTGGGATGCACGAAAAATAGTATTTTTCGGCACGCCGGAAACTTCGTTTCCGTGCGATTCCTGATTCCCCCGATTTTCTCTCTCATTTCGAATTCGAGAGTCTTTTTCTTAATCTTTCTTTTTCGCAGGCGTTTTTCTTTTGCAAAGAAAAAGGCCTCTCTCGATATCTGCCATGTCAAGGCAGCGTCATGACCAATACCCATCAGATTCGGTTGCTAGGAGTAAACCTAGAACCCCGCTGGAGGGTTCTGGTGCTAGACCACCAGCCCATCGATAAGAGAATTGCCATCATTCTTTAAATAATTAAACCCCCATACCAATTTCATGTATGACCCGAACAAGGCGCACTATATCGTTGTTACCGGCATAATTCTCAAAGACGGCAAATTCCTGATAACGAAGCGCGCGCCTTCCGAGAAGGCTTTCCCGAACCTTTGGACTGTTCCCGGCGGAAAACTTGAAATGAACGATTACAAAAGCAGGAATAAGGATACTTCCGCGCATTGGTATAATGTTTTTGAAAGCGTTCTGCGGCGCGAGGTTCTCGAGAGTAAAGAACAAGATTTATTAAATAGGTTGTGAATAGCATATTATCATGGGGTTTATTAGAGATTTCATAAGTAAGGAAGAAGAGGAAATTATCAGGCATTCAAATATAGCTGTAAATAGGTTAGAAAAAGAATGGAGTTCATTTGTAAAAAAAGATACTTATCTGATATATGATTTTAAAGAGAGCTTGTTAAATCTAATCAAAGAAGCTAATACGCAGACAAAGAT
>DAIDAN010000045.1 GCA_027310605.1 Candidatus Aenigmatarchaeota archaeon
AGACGAAGGGGAAGGCGGATGCGAAGGATATAAGAAAGATTATTGAGAGGAAGATTTAAGGTAGTTAGCGAGATTAGTTTTGTTGATTTCAAACCTATGGCGGCGACTCCTTCCAGTTTCCATCTTATATATTATTCCTTCCTTTTCAAGACTAGGTAAAATCTGCTTGCCTATCTTATGGGCGCTTAACGCGGTTTCCGCCTCGTTCTTTTTGTTATGTAGGTATTTTTCAACATCCCTTGCTGTTACGGAACTTATTGTGCCGCTGCTGATTGCGCTTATCGCTTCCGCCACCATCCTTACATAATCGGTTTCAGAACCATTATCGGTCATAGTAATTTGTTATTTGTAAAAAGATTTAAGCTTGACTTTGGTGCCCCGAACGAGATTTGAAAACACGCGAGCTTTTCTTTAAGGCTTTCTTTTGCCCGGGATTTTCTTTCCCGAAAGAAAAGCCCGACTCGTGTCAGCAACTTGAGAGGCTGCTATCCTTGACCGGACTAGACGATCGGGGCGTCAAACAGATTGCTTCTGCAAGCAATTTAAAGTTTCCTTTTTTCTATTTATTAAAACAGAAGAAGAATCAATATATGGGCCTGTGGCTCAGCCAGGATAGAGCGGCTGATAATTTAGCCGAAGCTTCGGACCAGCATGTCGGGGGTTCGAATGAGGTTTTCTTCTGGAAGAAAACCTCAAGCAAAAGAAGCAATATACACAAATATAATGAAAATCCCTCCAGGCCCGCCATTTTTCAGAAAAAAATTAGCGGGTGATATAAACTGAAAAAGTTTTTAATAAAGTCGGAGGAAGCTTCCCTGACAACATTTGGAAAGTATCCCGGGGCAAGAACAATCGAGGAGCTGCTGCATAATGGAATCGTAGTTGTCGACAAACCTGCGGGACCAACATCTCAAATGGTGGATGCTTTCGTCAAGAAGATATTGGGAATAAAAAAGCTTTCTCATGGCGGGACTCTAGAATTGTAATAATATTATTACAAGAAGAGAAATCCCAGAGTGAGCGGCGTTCTCGCGATAGCGCTCGAGAACGCGACGAAGCTGATGCCGATACTGCTGTCAAGCAGGAAGGAATACATCGCGCTGATGAACATACACAAGGAACTGCCCGAGCAACAGATAAGAAAAGCCTGCGAGGAATTTGTGGGAAAGATAATGCAGACTCCGCCGAAAAAATCAGCTGTCGCGCGGAAGGAAAGGGAGAGGGAAATTTATTACCTGCAAATCATTGAGATAAGCGGGCGCGACGTGCTGATGAGAGTAGGCTGCGAAGCAGGAACGTACATAAGAAAACTTTGCTCGGATATTGGGAAGAAGCTCGGGACAGGCGCGCACATGCAGGAACTGCGGAGGACAAAAGCAGGAGTCTTTACAGAGGAGCAGGCTGTCAGCCTGCAGGAATTGAAGGACGCTTACGAATTTTATAAAAGCGGAAACGGGGAGCCTTTGCGCAGCATAATCTTCCCGATGGAAAGGGTGGCGGACAACATAAAAAGCGTTATAGTAAAAGATTCTTCCATCCACAATATCGCCTCGGGCGCGCCCGTGTATGCGAACGGAATTTCGCGGATTGAGGAGGGAATAGAGAAAGGCGGGCTTGTCGGGATTTTCTCGCTGAAGGGCGAACTAGTAGCGATAGGATTTGCGCAGATGGACAGCGGAAAAATGCTTGAAATGAAAAAAGGGATTGCGATAAAGACGGACCGCGTCCTGATTGACAGGAACCTGTATCCGAAATAAGGGAGTTGCGAACGCGAATTCCCTTATCAACCCGTGAAATAAAAAACTTATAAATGCGCAATCAAATCTTATTTCAGGGAATTTTTTCTCGCCTGTTAAAGGTTTTTAAAAATTGCATCAAGCAAAAAAAACGGATAAAAGGTGGTTTTATGCCGAGAGGGAGAAGAAAAAACAGCGAAAAAGAAAATTACGAATGTTGCGGCGGAAGAAAGGGCGGGAAGATTTTTGCCTGCGGGCTTGCGCTGATAGCCTTGGGGCTGCTGATAAAAGTCGGTTGGAGCATTTCCGACATCCTGCTGCTTGCCGGGGCGGTCTTCCTTGTGAAGGGACTGCTGTTCAGCGCTTTCAGAAAATAGGAATTTCTGTTTTTATTTTTTTGAAAAAAATATAAAAAATAACACGCGAGAACATTTTATAAAAACAGCGCGATACTTATGCCCGTCCCGAAAGAGCTTCTTGATATTTTAGCCTGCCCGAAGTGCAAGAGCTGCCTGATTTATGACAGAAAGAACGAGAAATTAACCTGCAACAAGTGCAGGCTGCGCTTCGGCGTGATAGACGGCACGATTCCGAACATGCTTATCGGCGAGGCGGAGAAGTTTTAGATTTTTTAAGGATAAACTTTTGTAAGGCTTTTATATTTTTCTGAAGGCCTGATATCAGACTCAAACTCCCTCTTGTTATATAAGTCTGATTTCCAATATTCTTCAAGCGCTTTAAGAAGCGCAGCCTTTAATTTCTTTTTATTATCTCTGACATATTCACAAACTTCCTGTGGCGCCTCCTTGATTAACACATCATCCAGAATTTTTTCAGTTCTATCCGCCAGCTGTCTTTTATTTTCAATATCAGCCAAAGGATAGTATTTGGTGTTGTATGAAATTTGAGGATTTTTCACTTCCAGAAAAACATCTATCCAATCCATAAATCCATGCCATCTTGCCAGTTTAAATCCGATTTTTGCGCCTTCAAAACTGCTTTCGTATTTCCACTTGTCAGGTTTCTTCATAACAAAATATAATTGCCAAAGCTTTAAATCCTTTTACGGGGACGAGTGTTGCAGATTAATCAGCGGACCTGAAAGTTGCAGCTTGTGTGCAGGCGGTTGCTGCTGATTTTATCCCGCCCTCCACCTCAATATCGCGCCTATCCCGCCCAGCTGAAACAATTGCTCGCCCTCGCGCGTGTCGCGGGAAATTATCTCGACAGCGGTGTTGTATTTTTCCGCAATCTGCTCGACCGCGTCTATCCCGTCCATCATTCCGATAACCCGCATCTTCTGCCCGCATATCCCGCAAGTGAACTCGGAATCCTCCTTCCCGAATCTTTTTTCGCTATGACCGCTTGGACAAATAATTTCAAACTCCTTCCAGTCGAAGCCCTCTGACAAGAGGATGGTCTCGACTGCGCCGCTCTCCAGCGCCTTCAGTATGCTTTTTATACCGTAAACCGAGAGTCCCGTGTCCTTCTGCAATCCCGTCAGAAATTTGTTAACCAATTCGCGCTCGCGCGATACCGAAGCCTCCTTCAAAAGGTCGCCGCTTCTCTCAATAAGCTCGTGCAAGCCCTGCTCGCTTGTGTACCCGACATCAGCTGTGCCGAGAATTTTATTTTTTAAATCAGTGCCGATAAATTCGCCTTTCAAAAAATCCTCCTTGCTCATTCCGGGACCGCCGATTATGATTCCTTTTATCTCCTGCGGGAACGCTGACTTCACTGCCTCCCCCACTTCCTTGTACCAGTCGTTTATCAATCCTTCGCGCACGCGCGTGAAGCGAGCGGCAGATTGTCCTCCTTTCACGAATTTTCCCGGCACGATTGATTCAAGATGGCGCAGAACCTGCACGCTCTTTCCTTTCAGCAGCCCGATTGTCGCCTCCTTCGTGTCGAGCACGACCAGCCCGTAAACCTCCTTCTCCTTTATCTGCTCCTTTATCGGTTCAAGTTCGAAGCTTTGGTCGCACCAGTAAAGCTTCACTGCTATCGGCTCCGGCGGCTCAACCGCCCAAAGCCTTATGTCAGTCTTGCCTTCCGTTTCCGAGACATTCCCGCAGAAGATTGCAAGCCCATGATCAGGCGTCTTCTTGTAAAGCTTGAGATGCTGGACAATCTTCGTGAGCGCGTCCGTGACATTCTTCCTGACGGCCTTGCTCTTCACATTCTGCGTCAGCGAAATCTCGTTCGCGAGAATGCTGTTTATGTCGTTCAGCGACGCGCCCGCGGGAATGTAGACGGTTATCAGCTCCGTGTGCCTGCCCCTTTTCTGCTCCAACTCCTGCACGAGCTTCTTCAGCCTGAACTGCTGTTCCTTTTTTTTTGATTCATCTGACGGCATAATTCTCGCCTTACAAAAACAATTGGAAAAAAGAACTTAAATAAAGAGCGGCTCTGCGATAACCATTACGAAATGACTTGAAAACAGATACGCCAGCATTACGAATCATTTTACGGTACGCCAGTTTGGCATTATTGAAATTGCTTCAACGGCCGTTCTGATGTGAGTTGTATTCGTAATGAAAAGCCGTCCTGAATTTTTTGTTTGATTCATAACGATTGAATTCATTTCTTATCGTTTTTCAACAAAAGAACCAGCCCGATAATAAAAAAGAAAAACGATGCAATCAGGATTATATTGATACGCGACACGGAGTAAAGTTCGGAAGGAACCAGCGAGACTATTTCCTGCGGGATTATCGCGGAATAGAATACAAAGACCATTCCCGCGATTCCGATTGCCAGAAAAGCCAGCGCGAAAAAAAATCTTACCGCTCTGAAAATTTTTCTCGGGTGCGGAAAGGGCATATCACCACATCATTATCGATTGATTGTATTAAGGGTTGAATACATTATAAACCTATTTGAAAAATCAACACGGCTCTCGAAGCATTTGAATGTCATGCTGTTTAAGCGTTCCTGCAAATCAAGCAACATCGATTCAATCCGTATTGTTTTCACAAAAAATTTCCCATCCCTTTTTTCGGCTGGCGCGGAAGATTGTCCGTGTCAATTATCGTAAGACCTTTGTTGACGGGCAGCGCGACATTGAATATAGGCACTGTGCCGGCAAAGCCGAGCGGGCTGCCGAGATGCGCGTGGCCGTGCACCGCGAATGTTGTTTTCGTTTCCATCAATATCTTTTCCAGCCCGCTGCAGCCGAGCCCGCCGTATATTCTCGGGTTCTCGCCTTTTAATGTCTGGTAAGTCGGGGCATAATGCGTGAGCAAGACTTTTATGTCGGTTTTCATCCGCGCCAGCAGCTGCCTTATTTTTTCCGCGCGCTCATTGTAAAATTTCCTTATTTGTGGAATGTTTTTCGTCTGCCACCAAGTCGGCTGGTCAAGGCAGCCCTTGCTGCCGACGATACCAACGGCTTTATCTTTGATTTTCAATTCAACGGATTCGTCGTTCAGGAAAATTATTCTGCTTCCGCAGATATTTCTTATCTCTTCATATTTCTGCTCGAACTCGCGGTTCCCGAAGCAAGCGATTATCGGGCAGCTCCATTTCAGCC
>DAIDAN010000046.1 GCA_027310605.1 Candidatus Aenigmatarchaeota archaeon
GTATCAGCGTTTTACCAACTGCCTTAACAAGCATTTTCCAAATTCAAGTCTTATTGATTTCTGCGGATTTATAAATTTGCGAACGGAACTATATTCTAAGTTTTTGATTAATTTTTTTTGAAAAAGTTTATGCGGGGGTAGCCAAGCCAGGTCTAACATGTATTCGCAACAAATATGTGGATCAGAGGCGCAGGACGGTTGTGCGATACTTAAGATTTGGCGCTTAAGTTTTGAGAAATCGAAAACAGGTTTCAATGAGATGTAATTAGGTATCCTGTGGGTAAGCCTTTCTTTCTTTTCGCGAAAGAAAGAAAAGAAAGGAATTGCTCCACATTAGTCCCTTCACCAGTTCAAATCTGGTCCCCCGCACCAAAAATGAAAGAATATAAGGATTACATTGCAATAGTTCTCCGCCAGAAATGCGTTATAAATAGCATCTGCCATATTTGTTTTGCTAAAAGTGATATTGATGCCAAAACGAACAGGACCTTCAAACCCGGAGCTGCAGAAGATGATAGCGGAATTGCGAGGCAGGGGGTTCAGGGAGAAGTCAGGCTTTTTGATAAAAATAGCTGACGAACTTGCAAAGCCGGCAAGAAGCAGGACAAGCGTAAACATATCGAAGCTCGAAAGGGCGTGCAGCGCAAACGAGGAAGCGATAGTCCCCGGAAAATTGCTTGCAGACGGGGTGCTGACAAAACCGCTGAATGTGGCGTGTTTCTCGGAATCAGAAACAGCGAGGAAAAAAATCGAAAAAGCTGGGGGAAAACTGATTTCAATAGAGCAGCTTGTTGAAAAAAATCCGAAAGGCACGGGTGTCAGGATTATATGCTGAATGAAGAAAAAAGAATCGACTACAAGAATTTGGACCTTTTGTTTAATGAAGCGAAAAGGTTGCTCAACGAAAAGAGTCTCTCAAGAACGGAGATAGCGAACTTGATAACTGATAACAATCCGAAAAAACAACCTTTGGTTTATAATTTGTTGGGAGAAGTGTTCAGGAAGTACTCTGGATTTGAATGTAAGGGAAGAAAATATTCGTTAAAGTTGTGATTCCAATGCCGGAAAAAAAAGAAACAGCGATAAAGCAAACCGTCATCAATGCGGAAGGCGCAGTTCTCGGAAGGCTCGCGTCAACGGTCGCGAAAAGGCTGCTGAATGGCGAGGATGTTGCAGTCACAAACATCGAGAAGGCGATAATAACGGGCGAGCCTGACATGATTTACCAGAAATACCGCGAAAAGCGCGAGCGCGGCGACAGGAACCGCGGGCCTTTTTATCCGAGGCAGCCGGACAGGCTTTTCCAGCGCGTTGTGCGCGGGATGCTGCCCTACAAGCAGAGGAGGGGGATGGATGCGCTGAGGAGGCTGAAAATCATCGCTGAAAAGTCAGATGCTACGGGGGAGCGAATTTCGAAAAGCATCGCGGACATAAAATCGAAATACGAGACAGTCGGAAACTTGTGCGAGCGCCTCGGCGCGAACCCGAGATGGAAAATTGAAAAATAAAAAATCGATACGGCTTGATTTCAGGAACGCTATGGCGAACAACGGAACCAGCGTAAATGAAACTCATTCCATATCGCGAAACGCTTTTAATAGCGCAACTGCAATTCAATCGATAATGAAGTGATTTTTATGCCGGAAGAAAAAAGAAGCGGGGGAACCGCACGAAAACCGGAGGTTTTCGGCGTAGCCGGAAACGAAGTTTCCGTGCACGTTGGGGGCGAAGCCCCCCGAGCGGAGCAAAAAGTCAAGAAAGAAAAGCCGGTTTTCACGGTCGGGAAGAGGAAGGTTGCGGAGGCCCGCGCGATATCAACTAAAGGCGTCGGGAAAGTTTTGATAAACGGGATTCCGCTTGAGATTTTCGAGCCCGCGCTCGCGCGCGAGATGATTTCCGAGCCGCTGGCGCTCGCAGGCGATGCCGCGAAGCAGGCAGACATCTCCGTGAGGACGGAGGGCGGCGGAATAATGGGACAGGCCGAGGCCGCGAGGCAGGCTGTCGCGAAAGCGCTTGTAGAATTTGACATAAACCTGAAGCCGCTTTTCCTGCATTACGACCGCTCCCTCCTTGTGGCAGACCCGCGCAGGAACGAGCCGCACAAGCCAAGCAGGAGCAAGGACGGGCCGAGAAGGCACAAGCAGCGCAGCAAGAGATAAGAAATATAGAGAAAGAAAATTATAAGAACAACCTAAAGTCGATTTTTCCGTAACTGATGTTGATAATGAACCAAAATGAAAAATCGCGACAATAAAAAAACTTTCAGGTTTTCAAACTAAAAGCAATACTTTAAATAAATCGGAATCGCTGAAAACTTATTAACTTAAAAATAAAAAAGGTTTTAAAAATGATGATGCCAGTCCGATGCTTTTCCTGCGGGAAGCCGCTCGCGCACCTGTGGGAGCAGTACAAGGCGCGCGTGGAAAAGGGCGAAGACCCGAAAAAGGTTCTGGACGAACTCGGCGTCAAGGACTACTGCTGCCGCGCGGCTTTCGTCGGCAATGTCGAGCTTGTGAAGCAGGTCGGCAAGTTCAGGAGATGAAAACCAGGTATGGTTTGATTTGCAGGAACGCGCATTGCTAATGAGTTTGCAGATACGCTGGTTAAGTTATTCGCACACAAACAGCTGTAACAGCGTGCTGATTTGCACGGAAAGCGAAGCTTTCCGGCATGCCGAAAATCTTTCAGATTTTCGTGCATTGTGAATTCGCTAGTAATGAACGGCAGTTCCGTTTTTGTTGGCTCAAGCCGTAATGAATTACAACATTCTTTTTCTCAAATCAGCGAAGTCAGCGCGGCAATCAGGATTATTCCGAGCGCCATCGCCGCGATTATCCTTTTTGACGGATGGCTTCTGGTCTCCGGCAGGAGCGTCGAGGCGCCGATGTAGATGAATTCCCCGACGAAGAAGGCGAGAATGTACGCAAGCGCCGATTCCGGAATAGCCAAAAATGTCGTGGCAACAAGGCCGAGAACGGGCGCGAGCGCGTCAAGCCCGAGGAAAAGCGCGGCACTTCTCGCGGAATGGTTGTTCCTGAGCATCACCGCAACCGTGTTGATGCCGTCGGTCATGTCATGGAAAATCACCGCGAGCGCGACTATCAATCCGGCGGAAAAACTTATTTGGAATGAAATTCCGATGGCCGCGCCGTCAAGGAAGCTGTGAATCGCGAGGCTTCCCGCTCCCACGGGCCCGAGAATGTGCGGGTGCGGATGCTCCCCGCCGAGGTGGTGGGTCGCGAAAAACTTTTCCAGAAGGCTGTACAGGAAGAAAGCGCCGACTATCGTGAGCATGACCGCCCTTACGGGAACCGCGGACTTTGCAGCGGTGTCTATGCCTTCCGGCAATATGTCAAGGAACGCGGCCGCGATTATGCTTCCCGCCGCGAACGCGAAAAAATAAGGCAGGCTCTTCCTGAACTTCAATATTACGAATCCGCCGAGCAGCGTTGACATAAACGTTGCTAGCGCCAGAAGATAAATGAGGATGTTCATAAATGACATTTTATTTTCATTTATTAATATTTTTGGTGGGCCCGCGGAGACGGGGAGACACCGTAGGTTTCTCCCAACGGTTCCCTCTTCCCTTTAATATGTTTCTTTTGCTTGAGGTTTTCTTTTTGAAAGAAAACCTCATTTGAACTCCGGTCGCTAGCACCCCAAGCTAGTATCCTGAACCAAGCTAGACTACGAGCCCTTGATGGAATTTATGAGGGTAAAGGTATTTATTACATAATGTCCGGACTCGATATGTTTCGAGTTCACGAAAAAAAGAACGGCTGTCAAGACAGTTTGCAAGCGAAGTGCTGCTATCGGCGTTCCTGCAAGTGAATCTCCCAGCCGCTGCAAGCAGCAGGGTATAGCAATTAATCAAGCCGTATTTCTGTCAGTTGCAGCTTCCGCTTTCGAGCAGGACATGGGCATCTTTCTTTTTCGGCTTCTGTTTTTTTAAGATGCTTTTCAGCATGCGCGCCTTGAACTTCAGGTTCTGCATCATCATCCTGTCATAATAGTTGTACCTGTTCCTGTTCTGCAGGGGCGCGGCTGCTTTCAGCAGACGGCAGGTTATCTCGTCCTTCCACCTGAACAGCGCGTACGACACGCCTACTGCGTATGAAATTATTATCGGATTGTAGGCCGGAACGGAGAAAGCATATCCTATCTGCCCAGCGACGAGCGTGCTTACGAGGTCAAGCGCGGTGGCCACTTTCACGGAAAGGCTGGGGGTGGGTATCACTGCCATACGAATCACGGTCATAAAAAGCGCGCTCTCGCGAAAGAAAACTGAGGGACGCAAGTCCCAGCCAATCAACTGCAAGACAGAAACAGCATCGCTGCCATCCGGAATTTATCCGCGCGCGGATATAAAGATTTGCGTGATGAAGAAGATGTGTGGTATTCGTTCCATCGATGTGCGATTGCCGAACGCTGATAGCATTAAATACTTGCTCCGGCAATAATGTTGCATGAGTTCCGCTGATTCTTTGAAAATTCAAGAGGAGGCAAGAAAGACAAGGCTCGTTCTCTGCCCGAAATGCGACGCCGAGTTCAGGGCGCCGCTTGCGGACGATTCCGCGGAATGCGGGGAATGCGGCGAGGAGTTCGAGATCGCGGAGGAAGGTTATCCGGAAGAATTCATCTGGCACCCGAGCAGGAGCTACTGAATAACCAATATGGAATGAATAACAAAAATTAGCGCTATTTTTGCGTTTTAATCTTTCAGTCTTAATGGCCGTTCTGAGTATTGAATTCAAGTCTTATTGTTTTTCAGCTCCCCGTCGACTGGTAGTTCTTCAAGCCGAGCTTCCAGACGCCGTAGGCGACCGCGAAAGTTATAACGGCGACAACCGGCGTGAGGTACGCGAAAGCCGGCGCTATCCCCTTGCCGACGAAAAGCTGCGCGGGATAATAGTTCACGAAGGCGAACGGGATTATGAAAGAAACGGAGAAAGCAATAAAGGCATTGTAAATTTCCAGCGGATATTTGGTAAAGCTTGTTAGTTGATATATTACTTCTGTCAGAGTGTTCGACCTTCCGAACCAGAATGAAAATGATGCCGTTATCAAAGCAAGAGAGAATAATATTATAACTCCCAACATTGAAAAGAAAACAAGCATCGCTATATTTCCCAGATTCCAGCTTAATCCTATCATCTGCGAGCTTATTGAAATGATAATCAAGGCGAGAATAATATCGCCTATATGT
>DAIDAN010000047.1 GCA_027310605.1 Candidatus Aenigmatarchaeota archaeon
CAATAAAACAGACGGAGCAGGCGCCGCTGAAGATTGAGATAAAAACTGAAAATGTCAGCGTTTCCGCGATGAAGGAAGGCGGCACATACGAGGCGCGCGCCGCGCTTCTGCATGTTTTCGAGTCAAACCCTTTTTACGAGGTCTGCCCGCAGTGCGGCTCAAGGGTGAAGATGCCGGAATTCAAGTGCGCCGAGCACGGCTTGGTAAGGCCCGCTTATGCTATGGTAGTGTCCGGAGTGATGGACGACGGCACCGCGAACATGCGAGTGGTTTTTTTCCGCGAGTCCGCTGAAAAGATTATCGGGATGAAAACAGCGGAGGCGCTTGCGAAAAAGGACAAGCTTTTTGAAAGCATTGGCAGCCTCGGAAGGGAGTTCGTTTTCGCGGGTCGCGTGCGCAAGAACCAGCTCTTCGAGAGGCTCGAGTTCATAACGCAGGATGTCAGGCAGACAAATCCGAAAGAGGAAGCGGCGAAACTTTTGAAGGAGTTTGAGACGCCGGCTGCGCAATAAAACGAAATTATAAAAACGATTTTTCCGTATCTGACGATTATTATTGTAGAATGAAAAATCGTTGCGAAAGATTAAATCAGGAATTTTGTTTTTGGAGAATGATTTTCGCAGGGAGAATTATGCAAAATAAGAATCATGATGAACGAAAATGCTAAAACATTAGGCGATTTTATGAAAATGTTTTTATAATGAAGTGATTGAAAAATTGCGAGAAAAACAAAATAGAAAAGAATTATGTATTGAAAAAAGATGCGCTGTTGCGATTGCAAAAAATAATCCGGTTACCGCAATCTGATTCGTAATGAACTTCGTTCGTAATGATTTTCATTTTCAAAAAAATCAAAACCAAAAAATCTTGTGATAAGGTGATTGTATGGGAGTTGACAAGGAGATAGAGAAGATGAAAAAAGTGGAGAGCGTCGCGGACTTGCCGGGAGTCGGGGAGAAGACCGCGGAAAAAATGAAAGAGGCGGGATATGTTGACCTGATGGCTGTAGCCGCGGCCTCGCCCGGCGAGCTTGCGGACGCGGCGGAAATTGGCGAGCCCACCGCGGAAAAAATAATAGAGGGCGCGCGCAAGGCGCTCGAGATGGGATTCGAGACCGCGAGCAAGGTTATGGAGCGCAGGGAAAAGGTGGGAAAAATAACGACAGGCTCGAAAAATCTTGATGCGCTGCTTGGCGGCGGAGTCGAGACGCAAGCCACAACGGAATTCCACGGCGGCTTCGGCTCGAGCAAGACGCAGGTCGCGCACCAGCTTGCGGTTAATGTCCAACTGCCGGAAGGGCAGGGCGGCCTCGGCGGAGGATGTTTGTTTATAGACACGGAAGCGACCTTCAGGCCTGAAAGGATAAAGCAGATGGCTGAAGCCGTCGGGCTTGACGCGCAGCAGGCGCTCGAGAACATTTTCGTGGCGCGCGCGTACAATTCCGACCACCAGATGATTCTCGCGGAGAAGGCTGCGGAGATGATAAGAGAGAAGAACATAAAGCTGCTCATCGTTGACTCGGTGACCGCGCAGTTCCGCGCGGACTTCACGGGCAGGGGCGAGCTTGCGCCGCGGCAGCAGAAGCTGAACAGGCATCTGCACACATTGCAGAAGCTGGCTGATGTTCATAACATAGCGGTCTATATGACGAACCAGGTGATGTCAAGGCCCGATGTGATGTTCGGGGACCCCACCGCGCCGATCGGGGGCCACATAATGGGGCATTTTAGTACATACCGTATCTATGTCCGCAAGAGCAAGGCTGACACGCGCGTGGCGAGATTGATAGACAGCCCGCACCTGCCGGAAGGGGAGGCTGTTTTCTCGATAAGGACGGAAGGGGTGAGGGATGTGGAGTAAAAGAATTTTTAAGTTTTTATTTTTAAAAATTATTTTTCTTGTTGAAAGATATTTAAAGTTTCAATAATCAGCATTAACATGCTCGCAGGAATCAGCTCCGGTTTTGAAGGCGAATATGATTTTGACATTTTTCTGGCGAAGAATGAAATCATAAATCTTGAAAAGATGGCTTTGGAAGGAACTGCAATATTTTATGCCGAGCCGGAAAAAAAAGAAGTCTTTGCAGTTGAGCGTTAATGACGGAAAAACTGCAAAAACAAATTTTCGCAAGCGCAAAAAAGTTTTCTTGGGCGATATTGTCGTTGAAGGCGTTAAAACTGACAAATGCCATATCTTCGTGTCGAAAAATTATTATCAAAAACTTAAAGACTTTGGTTCTATTGGAGGAAGATACGGTTCGCATAAGATAGATATAATTGAAGAAACTCTTGCGGAAGATGGTGGAATTTATTGCGAAGAATTCGGAAAAGGATTGCAACTCCTGAAACAACAGGAAAGCATTTAAAGATTCACAACCAATCTGTTTTATGATCGGCGGAATCCTTCCGAACTGCGACTTGGGAATATTCCTGACTGACGAGAATGTGAAAGCTCTGGATTCGCAGATTGTAAAAGGAACGCTCGTAAGGCTGAATGAAAGAACGCAGATTCCTCTGGAGCTGAAAAAAGATTTGGAAAAGTCGAAATATGGAATAGATGTTGAAGAGGGAAATCCTTATCGTGTTTATATTTTTCCGCGTTTCTACTCCGACCTTGTTGCGAACGGATATATTGGAACAAGAAATCCGCTCGGCGCGGGGATGAAAATTTCCACAGAAAATTATGCGAATAGAGACACTCTCCTGAAATCCGAGCTGGAGTTTTTGAAAAGATTTGGCAAGATATGATTCTTATTTTCAATAGCCGTATCCGCCCCTCAAAAAGAAATAATAAACCAGTCCGTACACGATTGCCGCGATAATCAGGTAAATCAGAATCCACTGCCAGAGCGGGCGCTTTCCGTAAGCCTTCTGCCCTGCTTTCTTTTCATCAGCCATAATAATAATTGGCAACGCTGGTTTATAAAGGCGATATAATTGTAGAACAAATTTTCGCATTTTTCGTTGTAATGTTTGTTTTTTGGATTGTTTTTTACGAAAACCATTCTAAAAGATAAAATGAAAAATCATCTGCGAACGGTTTTATTATTTTTAATTCTGGTTTTCTTTTTTTATATTATGTCCTTTTCCGCGATTATGATGAAGTCGCCGACGCTGCGCACCGCGGAGAACGGCACGAGAACCCTTCCCCTGTCGTCCTGCAAAAGCTGCAAGTCCTGCACATGCTTGGTCGGCTCGACCATTACTATGTTCATGAGCTCGCCGGACTCTGTGATGAAAGAGACATCGCCGACAACGCCGAACTTCCTTCCGGTCTCCTCGGAGACCACGACCTTCCCTATGAAATCGCGCGCGCGAACTTTTTCAGCCATAAGTTTCACCCCTACCCGGATTGGGAATTGCTTGAAATATTATTGGACAATCAGATATTTAAGTTTATGTTCGCTGCGGTATGGATTGGGTTCCATAATCTGAACGGCTTTTCGGCTGATTGGCGCAACCGAACTAGCGCTCCTGCAAATCAATCGTAATGGTATTTCTGTATTATTTTTCTCACAAGCCTTACAACTTTTTTCTCAAGCTCGCGCTTTCCGTAATTGCTTGAGATGCGGTAATCAGCCTTTTTCAGCAGTTTTCCCAACCCCTCATCCAGCTCGCGCCTGTCGCGGTCGCGCAAATATTTTTCGCTTTCGTTCCCAAACCGTCGGCGCAATAACTCTCTCTTATGCCTGACCGCGGAAGGCGCTGTCACCGCGATAAGAACTGTTCTCCCGAGCGTTTTCAATATCTTGTATTCATCTGGCGAGAAAAAGCCGGTGACTATCAAGATCCTCCTGCTGCAGGACTTCATCCTTTCCGCTGTCCTTTCCATTATCAGGCGCTCGCGCCCCGCATGAAACCATTCTGCTATTTTCGCGTCATTTTCCTTGGTGTAGCGCAAGCCCCTTTTCCGGATTTCCTCCCTTATCGCATCGCCGGTCTCGAAAACGCAGGCACGGAAGTTTTTCCCTATCATTCCCGCGACCGTGCTTTTTCCCGCGCCCGGCATCCCGATTATGCAGAGTATGAGTTTTTTCGGCTTTCGCATAAAACTGTTTTCGCGGGGTTAAAGAATTGGATTTATATTGTGCGAAGTATAGGTTGTGAAAGATATTACAGACAAATGAACAGGAACTTGCGCTTAAATTCTTTCAGGCGCAACAATACTTATGATAGCAGTCAGGATAGGAAGTGGAAAGGGCATGAGCGACAATGACACGATAATCCTGTTAAGCGGGAAGGAAGTCAGAGATTTGAGAAGCCTAAAAATCTCCAGCGGGCTGTACACTGATTCTCCGTACGATTCATTAGGCGAAGCCAGCTTGCTGTTGGATAAGAAACTGATGCCAACGGCGCCTTGCGCAAAATCAGAAGATTACCGCAATTTCCGCATAAATCCGAAGCTCTATGAAATACTCGAAATCAAAAGGCGAGCCCGGACAAGGTATGAAACCTGCCACGGAAACGTAATCGATATTGTGAATTATTCCGATTGCAGATTAAATTATAACGAGGGTGTTCTTTTGGAAGGCTTCAAAAGAAAAGGACTGATTTCTTAGCTCTCAACCATAATCGTCTTGGTCTTCGGCGTGAGCGAGTAGACGAAGGCTTTGCCGCGCGGCTCGCGCTGCACAAGACCGTCGTCAAGCAGGCGCTTCAGGATGTTGTTTATGGAGCGGATCGCGTGCTCCCTGCTCTGGTAACCCTCCAGCTGTTCCGCGAGGTCGGAGGGCGAGAGCCAGCTTTTCTGCGAGAGCGCCCCTATCAATTTTTTCTGCTTCAGCGGAAGCTCCCCTATCCTCTGCTCCGGCTGCTGCACAGCCGCGACGGGCTCCTCTTTTATCTCCCTGTAATCGCCGATGCTTTTCCCGTCAATCTCGCGCAGGTTTTTCTCTATCGCGTCGTTCACGAGCCTGTCACACAGCTTAAGGATTTCGCGCGGGAACCCGCCCGTCTTTTTGTAAATCTCGCGCACCGCGTCCTCCGTGAACGGCTTTGTCCCGGAGCCGCCCTCGCTCTCAATCCTTTTCCTTATCAGCTCCGCGGTCTCCGCCTCGGTCAAGGCAAGCAGCCTTATCCGCGAGGTGATGCGCTGGTCGAAAGTTTCCAAAGTCTGCCTTATCTTGTCCTCAATCAACGGCAAGCCGGCGAGGATGAGCGAGACATTGTCAATCTGGTCAGCGAGAACCCGCAGCCATTCC
>DAIDAN010000048.1 GCA_027310605.1 Candidatus Aenigmatarchaeota archaeon
CTCTTGATTTATAATTTCTTATTTGTTTTTCATATTTTATTAGAAAATCACATTTTTAAGCCTTTTGGTGGTAGTAGGAGAGGTTTTCTCGCCTTGTTAATTATGCAACGCCGTAAAAGGTCTGAAATTTTTTTGGCGCCCCGAATGGGATTTGGAATCGTGAAGCCTTGCTCGCACAAAAGAAAGATTTTCTTTCTTTCGATTAAGCGTTTCTTTCTTTTTCATTTTCGGATAAAAGAAAGAAAGGCTTACCCACGACCTCTTGCTGTCTTCTCATAACGCGCACACAAAGCTGCGCGTTCAATTCTTCTATCTTCGGATAGAAGGCAAGCGCTCTTTCTGGAAGCCCTTTTCTTCGCGCCTTTCGGAAAATAACTTCCGATTTGATTTTTCTTTTTCCCTTAAGGCTTTTTCTTTTTTTCAAGTTCTTCGCTAAAAAGAAAAAGGCTTATCCAAGCTGAGCTATCGGGGCACAAAATAAAATTTTAACAAATATGAATTATTGCTGCTCGAAGGCAGTTCAATAATAAACTATTTATAATCGGAAAGATTAATAAGTTTGATTATTATGCAAGCCAAGAATGGTTTTTCAGGATTCGTGTCTTCTCTCTCGCTTGGCCTGCTCTTGGTGTGAAAGTCGCCAATACAATTTTTCGGATTTCTAAAGGTGATTCTTATGACTTATGACAAAACTACCGATATCAAAAAAATAATTATTCCGCAGAACGCGGACTATTACAGGATAGAGGACGGAGATAAAGGATGCGGGGTAATTTTCTATGCAGCCAGCGAAGTAATGGAGAAGTTCGGCAATATAATAGGATTCCCATACAATATGAAATGCGCAAGGCTGCATCAGATTCCGGAAAAATGGAAGGGGAGAAAACTGTCCTATCAGGAAAAGCATAAAAGAGGAAATATCTATTTCTTTATCGGGTTTGAAGAGTGAGTCTTATGGATTTCAAGCAGATAGAAAAAAAGTGGCAGGAGAGGTGGGAGGAGAAAAAAATCTTTGAGGCTGAGCCGCTGAAGCTGGAAGGCGGCAAGAGCCGCCTTCAATCGGTTGCCAAAAAGGAAAAATATTATATGCTCTTTGCCTATCCTACGGTTTCAGGCTCCTTGCATGTCGGGCACTGCAGGTCTTACGCATTGCCGGACATTCTCGCAAGATACAAGAAGCTGAAAGGATTCAATGTCTTTTTTCCTCTCGGCTTCCACGCAACCGGCGTTGACACGCTGAAAATCCTGAAGGCGGTGAAAGAAAACCCGAATAACGCGAAGAAATACGGCATAAGCGAGGAAGAGGCGAAAAAATTCGAGACTCCGCTTGATGTGGAGCAGTATTTGGAAAAATCAATGATTGGCTCGTTCAGGACAATGGGAATGTCCCTCGACTACCGCGCTTCCGTCTCGACAATCCATCCGCAGTACAACAGGTTCGTGCAGTGGCAATTCAGGAGGCTGAAGGAAAAAAACTTCATAATCCGGCGCGACTACCGCATACCCTGGTGCCCGAACTGCGACCATCCTGTCAGCTTGGACGCTGCGCAGGCTGACTTGAGCGAAGGCGCGGATTCCTCGATAAAAGAATTCACGATAATAAAGTTCAGCGGCGATTATGTTTATCCCGCATCAACCCTCCGCCCGGAAACAGTTTTCGGCGTGACAAACCTGTGGATAAACCCTGACGCGACATATGTTTATGCGAGGGTGAACGGCGAGAAATGGGTTGTTTCAAAACAGGCTTTGAAAAAGCTTGAGAACCTGAAAAAGGAAACCGAGATAGAGCTTGAAATAAAAGGGAAGGAGCTTGTTGGCAAGGCCGTGGAAAATCCGGTCACGAAAAACAAGATAAAAATTCTTGAAGGAAGCTTCGTGGATGCGGACGAGGGAACGGGAATAGTGATGTCCGTCCCCGCTCACGACCCCTTCGACTATATTTTCCTGAAAAAGACTTCACCGGAAACGGAGCCGATGCAAGTGATAGAATTGGAAGGCTATGGAAAGGCGCCTGCGAAAGAAATTTTGGAAAAAATGGGAATAACGCGCGCGGATGACTTGAGAATCGAGGAAGCCAAGAAAGCGCTTTACAATTTTGAGCTTGGCGGGAAAATGCTGAAAACCATTCCGCAATTCGGAGGCTTGCCCGTGGAACAGGCGAGGGAAAAAATAAAGGAGTATCTTGGTAAGAGCAAAATGAAGGACATAATTT
Source organism: Candidatus Aenigmatarchaeota archaeon (assembly GCA_027310605.1). GTDB lineage: Archaea > Aenigmatarchaeota > Aenigmatarchaeia > Aenigmatarchaeales > DAIDAN01 > DAIDAN01. The sequence continues at coordinate 2,213 of DAIDAN010000048.1, forward strand.
ATGAGTTCTCGGAAAAGCCGGTTGTTTGCAGGTGCGGAACCCCGATAATCATAAAGCTCGTCAAGGACCAATGGTTTCTCGATTATACCAGCAAGGAGTGGAAAGACCTCGCAAAAAAATGCATAAGCAAGATGAGAATACTTCCGGAAGACTACAAGAAGGAACTTCCGCAGATAATAGACTGGCTCGCCTACAGGCCTTGCGTGCGCCGCGCCGGGCTCGGCACCGAGTTCCCATTCGAAAAAGGCTGGATAGTAGAGCCGCTCTCGGATTCGACGATTTATATGGCGTTCTACATCGTGTCAAAATATTTCAACCGGAAAAAAATAAAACTTGATGAACTCACGAACGAATTTTTCGATTATGTTTTCCTGGGAAAAGGCAAGCCGGAAAAAGCTGTCTGGAAAAAAATAAGGGAGGAGTTCGAATACTGGTATCCGCTTGACCTGAACATGGGCGGCAAGGAGCACAAGACAGTGCATTTCCCTTATTTCGTTTTCCATCATGCAGCAATCTTTCCGGAAAAGCTTTGGCCGAAGGGAATTTTCCTTAACTGGCACGTGCTTGCCTACGGGGAAAAAATGTCGAAATCGAAAGGGAACGTGGTGTTCTGGAAGGATGCAATCGACAGATGGGGCGCTGACGCAGTCAGGCTTTATCTCGCGCACGGCGCTCACCAGTGGTCGGACTTCGATTGGCGCAACGAGGACTGCGACCCGTACGTAAAGCACATCAACAATTTTTATGAAACTGTAATGTCGTTCGGCGGCGGGAAAAAAGACAGGCATATGGATTCCTGGCTGGAATCGAGGTTCAATTCAAAGCTCAGGGAAATCTCCGAATTTATGGAGAGCGGAGAGATAAGGAAGGCTGTTGACGCTGCATATTTCGGAATTTATAATGACCTTGCCTGGTACAAGAAGCGCTGCGGGGGGAATCCGAAAAACATAATCGAGAATTGGATAAAAATACTGTCGCCGTTCATTCCGCATGCCTGCGAGGAACTCTGGGAAAAGCTCGGCGGAAAGGGTTTCGTGTCGCTTGCGAAATGGCTGGAAGCTGACGAGAAGCTGATTGACGAGAAGGCGGAGAAAGCGGAGGAGCTTGTCAAAAAAACTTTGGGGGACATAAAGGAGATAAGGAAGATTGTGAAAATCGAGCCGAAGCAGGTGAATGTTTATCTCTCGCCAGAATGGAAGCATGAAGTTTATTCAATCGCGCTGAAGAAGCCGAAAAATCTTTTGCAGGAGATGATGAAAATTGAAAAAATAAAAAAGCAGGGAAACGCTGCCGTGAAGTACGCGCAATCGCTTGCTTCGAGGCAGCTTTCCGAACAGCTCTCGCAGAAGGAGGAGCTTGAAGCAATGAAAAGCGCGGAAGATTTTTTCGCGAAAGAGCTTGGCGTTCCGGTCAAGGCGATAAAAGCCGAGGAAAGCAAATCGGAGAAAGCGCAGCGCGCCGAGCCGGGAAAGCCGGGGATTGAGATGGTTTAGAATTTTTCCCACTCCGCATTCCCTCAGATTTTTGTTTACTTCAGAAATTACAGCATCATATTTTTCATTCTCTAATTCTGAAGCGCATTTATGGTATTCATTCATAGAATCCAGAAATGTTGGGCGTTCGTTCCCAAGTATTCCTGAATTCTTACCAAAATTAAACGCTATCCAAAACAGATGTTCCTTTGTATATTTTAGCGGTTCTTTCAACTTCCTTCTAATTCTTCTCATAAGCTGCTTTCTTAAAATAAGATTGTGTGCATACTCCGCGTCTTGTGAAGGATTCTTTAAAGAATAATATGTTAAGCCTTTCAAGGCGTTTATTTCAGATTGACAAAATTCAGCAATATCCTTGTCATAATGTTCTACATAAAGGTCTTTGATACTTAAGAAATCTTTTTCCGCTCTTTTAGCGCAATCCCTTGCAACGCCATTCCAGCCGTGTTTGAGCGCATCAATACCGTCTCTTACTCCATCTTTCCAACTGTCATCAATTTCCGTGAAGGACTTGTAAACTTTCATCTAATCGCCTGCTGAATTATGGGTAGAAAGTTTTAAATTCCTTTCGCTACCGCTAGATTTTATCTCACAGCTCTTCCACTTCCTTCGCCACTTCCTTTCGCGGCCGCTCCAGAGCCTTCTCAATCCTTTTCAGCCGCAGCTCGATGAATTTTATGTCAGTGGCAAGCTCCGCGAGCGCGCACCACAATTGCGCGATGTGCGGATAAGGCGAGCTCTTGTAAACCTCCCCGTGCGAGCGGCTCCGCTTCACAAGCTCGTTCAGCTGCGGCCTTATCGACTGGTGCGCCTTCTCCTTCCACCTGCGCGAGCCCAGAAAATCCTTTATCGCGTCCATAAGATTACCTATTATAAGATAATTTATAATCTATTTAAGTTTGCAAGAATATTGATAATAAAGAGTGTGAGAAGAATGGTCGAGTATGAAACAAAGGGAAGGATAGTTCGCGGTCCTTTCATAAAATCAGAGGATAATGCAGTTAAGTTATTAGATATCTTGGATATAAATGGAGCTGTCCAAGCGATTTTTAAATATACGCATCCTTCCTGTATAGCAAAAGGAAACTTGACAATCAAACCGATAGAATTTTCATACAGCATAGAATATTTTGATGATGAGCCGTTTGAAAGAACTCGAATCTCCGAACCTTTTAAAAATGTGGAGATAGAAATTGAGCCTTCAAGGATTCTGGA
>DAIDAN010000049.1 GCA_027310605.1 Candidatus Aenigmatarchaeota archaeon
AAATATTTTGTGGCGGAAGAAGACGGAAAAATATTCGGATTTGTCGGAGGAAAAATAAAAATCGGCAGCGGCTTTTTCAGGAATGTAAAAATCGGAAAAATAAACGCTTTGTTTGTAGAAGAGAAATACAGGAATAAAGGTGTTGCGACTAAACTTATAAAAACTTTTATCGCATGGCTGAAAGCGAATAAAGCAAAAATCGCGGAGCTTAACGTTGCTGCGAAAAACGCGGCCGCGCTGAAACTTTATGAAAAAGTCGGGTTTGAGGATTTCATTGTCAGCATGAGAAAAAATTTGACATGATTTCAGAAAAAATATTTCAAAAAAAAATTCAAGAAGCTGGAAAAAGGAATGAAATAAAAACTTTATGAAAGAATCGGATTTAAAGAATAAAAGGTGATTGAAATAAAAACCGAGCATGCTCATGCGGAATCAAAAGAAATGAGACAGCTGAGCCTTCTGGTAAAGGGAATGTGCTGCGATACCTGCGAAAACAATGTCAAGAACAGCATATCCAAAATTCCGGGAGTAATCCATGCAAGCGTTGATTTCTCGAACGGCGCGGTAATGGTTCATTACGAGCCGGACAAGGTTTCCCCGGAAAGGATAGAAGACGCTGTCAGGGGTTCGGGCTATGGAATCGAAGAGGCTGCGGAAAAATCCCCCGGGCAGCCCACGCCAGAGGGGCACGACCATCACGCGATGATGGTCCAGAAGGGAAAAATAGGCGAGCTGAAAATAAAGGTAATCGCAAGCGGCCTTGTCTTTGCCCTTGTTTTTCTCGGGAGTTTTCCAAAATGGTTTCCTTGGTTTCCCGGGGCGCTGCAAAATCCTTTCATCCTGTTCCTGCTTTCAACGCCAATCCAGTTCTGGGCAGGCTGGCAGTTTTATGTTGGCGCTTGGAGGGCTGCGAAAAGAAAATCCTCGGACATGCACACCCTTTATGCTGTAGGGACTTCGGCGGCATATTTTTACAGCGTGCTTCTGGCGTTCCTCCCCAATCTCTTTTCCGGGTTGAGCTCGGAATTGTTTTTCGATGTGTCAGTCGGAATCCTGTTTCTCGGCTTGCTGGGGCATTATCTTGAGGCTGTTGCAAAGGGAAACACCTCCCTCGCGATAAAGAAGCTTCTTGGATTGCAAGCCAAGACCGCGCGGGTTGTCAGGGACGGGAAGGAGGTTGATATCCCTGTGGAGGATGTGCAGGTCGGGGATGTCGTGATAGTAAGGCCGGGCGAAAAAATACCCGTTGACGGAACCGTGATGGAAGGGGAATCATCTGTTGACGAGAGCATGATAACAGGAGAATCAATGCCTGTAAGCAAGCGTTCCGGGGACGAAGTTATAGGCGCGACAATCAACAAGAGCGGCTCTTTCAAATACAAGGCAACGAAAGTCGGCAAGGACACAACCCTCGCGCAGATTGTGAAGATGGTTGAATCAGCGCAGGCATCGAAGGCGCCAATCCAGAGGATTGCGGACAAGGTTTCCAATTATTTTGTGCCGGTTGTTTTCGCGGTGGCAATCGCAAGCTTTGCCTACTGGGGCTACCTGAACCCCGCGCCTTCGCTGGCTCTTGCGATAATAACTTTCGTTTCAGTCCTGATTGTCGCCTGCCCTGATGCGCTGGGCCTGGCTGTCCCGATTTCCATAATGGTTGGCACAGGCAAGGGCGCTGAAAACGGGGTGCTGATAAAGGACGCGGAATCGCTTGAGACCGCGCATAAGTTGCAGACAATAGTCCTCGACAAGACCGGAACCCTGACAAAGGGAGAGCCTTCCATCACTGATGTGCATTCGGTCGGGCTCGGCGAAAACGAACTGCTGAGGCTGGTTGCGTCAGCTGAAAGCCGCTCCGAGCATCCGCTCGGGCAGGCCGTGATAAGCGAAGCCAAAAAAAGAAAGCTGAAGATTTCGGAGCCGAAAAAATTCGAGGCGATGTCGGGACAGGGAATCAAGGCGCTTGTGGAAAACAAAAAAGTTCTTGTCGGAACCTTGAAGCTCATGAAGGACAATCAAATCGATGCGAAAGAATTCGAGGAAAAGGCAAGGGAGTTCTATGAACAGGGGAAGACATTGATGTTCGCTGCAGTTGACGGAAAAATGGAAGGGATAGTCGCGGTCGCTGACACGCTGAAGGAAAATTCAAAAGAGGTGGTGAAAGAACTGCAGGGGTTGGGGCTTGAGGTTATCATGCTAACGGGAGACAATGAAAGGACGGCAAAGGCGATTGCTGAGCAGCTTGGAATAAAAAGGGTTCTTGCAGAGGTTCTTCCGCAAGACAAGGCAAACGAAGTCAGGAAGCTGCAAGGCGAGGGAAAAACAGTTGCGATGACAGGGGACGGGATAAACGATGCTCCCGCATTGACGCAGGCTGATGTCGGGATAGCGATTGGAACAGGCACCGACATAGCGATAGAGGCGTCCGACATCACTCTGGTCGGCGGCGACTTGAAGGGCATTATCACTGCCATAAAATTGAGCAAAAGCACCATGAAAAATATAAAGCAGAATCTTTTCTGGGCGTTCGCATACAACACCGCGCTGATACCCGTCGGCGCAGGGCTGCTGTATTCGCTCTACGGGATTCTGCTCAATCCGATAATCGCCGCGGGAGCGATGTCTATAAGCACGCTGACTGTTGTCTTCAACTCCCTGCGCCTGAACAGGTTCAAGGCATGATCGCAAAATTTTAAGGTGATTATCAATAACTTGCCCCCAACGCAAAACAATCATTATGGCTTGCGCACAAAAACAAAGTTTTTGGCGGAGCCGAAAATCCGAAGGATTTTCGAGCCAATTCACATTATTCAGATACGCTTTATCGGATAAAAACGCTTAACCGCTGGAAGTAGGCAACCGATAGAAGTATGCGAAGCATACTTCAGCCATTTTACTTCAATCTGTGTGGCGTTCCTGCAAATCAATCCATATCGGCATATTCAAGCCCTTTCCCTTTGCATAAACAGCGTAACCCAGCAAGCCGACCCCGGCAAAACCGATAACCGGCCTGTATGGTTCGATATAAGTTAGAACCCCGCTTATGCCCAGCAGCAAAACGAGAACCTTGTTGCAGACGGAACAGCCAAAACCGAGAAAACCGGACACGCCGCCGGATGCTGCTGTTATGGCGCATTTTTTATTTCCATGTTTTTTCTGATGCAGGTGGAAACTTGCATACAGCCCTGAAAGCAATGAAGTAAGTCCCAGCAAAATATAATCCAACATTGTAATCGGCGCCATCCTAACAAAGAAAGTGTTTGGAATAAGAACAGTAACCGTTCCGAAGGCTGCAAAAAAGATTATGCCAAATAATAAAGCCTGCCCCGCAATCTTCCAATATTCCTTTTTCATCATCTTTCACCTAATTGTTTTATATTCATCTTACCAACCTGAAACCAATCAGGCATCTGCAAGTTAGAAAAACAAAAACTGCGTTTTATCCGCACTTTTTGCAGTTCAAGTCTTTGGACATTATAAAAACCGATGACGATAAAAAAATCAGGCTCAACGCCTTTATTTCCAGCCCCTTGAACGGCAGGAAAAATAACCCCAATGGCGCGCCAAAAAGGCCGAGAATTAACGAGCCGCACATGGGGCAGCCCGCGCCAACTATCCCGGCAGAGGAGCCTATGAATCCGGAGCCGTTCGCTTTAAGCCCGTTCCTTTTTAATCTGATTCTGTAAATCAACAGGGAGAGCCATAACCCGAACAATAATGAAATGCCCGCAGACATGAATAAGGTAAGAACGGCGTACCGGAGGCCGTTCATCATGACAAAGATTTGAAGACTGTATCCTGTTATTGTCGCCAAAGTCAGGAAATAGGTTATCCCGAAAAATATATTCGCGCTTGCCAAAAATATCAAGAAATAATTCCTTTGAGAGATGACATGCCTGATATTATCAAAGCCCTTTCTGATTTTCATATTATTGCAACCCTTATTTTTTAATCCACGCATAGTATGCCAATGCAAACGAAACAGCCGAATTAATTACTACCCTTCTTTTTATAAAGTTTTCAGCGAGGGCGGCCCGTCAAGATAAGAATATATAGTTCTATGAACGATTGTTTATCGCTTAAGTGCGCAGGCTCGGCGCAGAATCAATATATCAAAATATGATATATCTTTAAATACTTGGAGCGCCAAAATAAGGCGGGTAATTGCGATGGAATCGGAGAAAACTGCCTGAAAGAGTTCAGGCGAATAAGGTTTTATATGAAAACGGGGCGCAAAAATGCGCGGCTGCCAGAAAACAAAGCTGACAGTATCGCTATCCCAAAAGATTTATATACAGGTAAAATGATAAGCTTTACATAGTTTGTAAAGGTTCGGTGAAAAACATGCCAAAGGGAAAAGCAAAAAATAAAACAGGCAAGGAAAATATCCTGCTCTACGGGATTGCCGCCGCTGCAGTCGCTGTTTTCGCATGGGCGGTCCTCAGCATCTTCGGCGCGGGCGCGGCAGCCGGAAACGCGAATTACAATGCGGAGAGCGTTTATGCGCCTTCCGCTCCGGCGGGAGCGGGAGTAGCCGAAGGGCAAATGGATGAATCGGGAATGCATGGCGCGGGATGCGGGGACCTGACCGACCCCGCGAATGTCCAACATCTTAGCCACCACCCGGACCAGTACGCGGACTGCATAAAGCAGGTTTCTCCCGATATCTTCAAGCAGGCGACGGGCACGGACAAAAATGTTTTCATGCAGCAGAACGGGATAAAATAAAGAAGGTAAAAAACCAGGATGATAAAATGCCAGCGAATAAAAAAGCGCTTTTGGCTGTAATCGCAACAGGGCTTCTTGTCGGAAGCCTTGCTTTTTTGCTTTCTGGCAATCCTTCCGGAGCGGCGGCTCCCTCG
>DAIDAN010000004.1 GCA_027310605.1 Candidatus Aenigmatarchaeota archaeon
ATATTGCGGATCAATATCGAGCCCCTTTTCCTTCACATATTCCGGGTCCTCGGCGCGTTTCGAGACAAGCTGGTTTCCTTTCACTATCACATAGCCGAGCCTTTCCCCTACGATTATCGCCTTGGTCGGGTCGCGCTTGCCTATTTTTTTCGCGAGCTCAACATGCGGCTGCACCCCCTTGTAGCTTCCGAGAGCGCGCGAGACTCCCTTTATTATCGTGAGCTTTTCGAGCGGTATCCTTCCGGCGGACAAGTCCTCGATAACAGCGCGCACGAACTTCGCTGCCTTCTGGATGTCCCCTTCTTTCAGGATTATGTTCAAAACCTTCAGCATTGTCTCGCCCGTGAGCGAGCACCAGTCCCTCCTCACAGTCTCAATCCCTTTCATCTCAACCTTATCCTTCCATCCATCACTTTCCTTCTCGAACTTCCAGCCCGCATACCTTTTTTTCGCGAGAATCAAAAAAGTTTTGTAAATCTTTTCGAACTTGAGGTCAAGTATGCCAGGCAGCTCTTCCGTCACGAAAGAGGATATCGCTACTCCTTCCTTCTCTGCCTCGTCCAAGTCTGTTGTGTTTGTTTTCACGAAAATCGAATCCGTGTTGTGAAGCAGAATCTGCCCGCAGCTGTCAACGAACATATGGCTTCCCTCGACGCTCAAGTCATAGACATAACCTTCATACTTCTCTTCCGTTATTTTTGTCGGAGTATTGGAGTTATTATTTGTTGTAGTTGTGAGAATGTATGTCTTCTTTGCCGGTCTGAATCTTATCGTATAGTTCTGCCCGAGCAGGGAAAGAAGGAACGACAATCCGCCTGCAAGCCGGAGCGAGCGCGTCTCATACCTGAAATTTTCCTTCTTGTATTTTTCGGAATAGTTCAGTTTCATATTCATAAAAACTCTTGAACCGTCCCCCTTAATCATATTATCCAAAACAATCCTCTGGTATTTTTCCGGGATATGATAAACAAACTCGGGAATTCTTTTCCCAAATGATTTCTGTCCGCAAAGCATCTTGAAAAATATAGCGGAAAGCCTGTTCATCATCTGGAGCTTGTAGGTATTGTCCTCATAATTTATTGTTTTTGTTTGCGCCGCAGTGTTCTTGTAGGTAAGCGTTCTTCTCTTTCTTGTTGATTTTATTATGCTCGCTTCCGCGTTCCTGAAAATTTTCAGGTAATCTTCCCTCAATTGTTCCAACCACTTCGCATCTGAAGACGCTATGCTCGCGCCGTCCCTTACTGAGGTTTCTGCTGTAGAAGCGCTGCCTTCCGCTATGAATGCTCCAACAAGCCTGCATAAGGATTCGAACTCCGGAGAATCCGCTCTTATTATTCTTTTTACCCTGACAGGATTCTTCCTGTTTGTCCAGCCGAAAACCAGCCAGCCGTTTTCCTCGCGGACTTCGGATATTTTTTCCCTTCCCTTGTAAACAGATTTTGATTTGTAATGCGAAAGGATTTCAAACAAATCAATATAATCAATCTGTTTCAGTTTCGGAATATTTTTCACTCGGACAATTTCCTTTCCTTCCATGTCTTGCGGTTTCGTTTCCGCAAATTTTCCGCCGCGTTCCGTGATTATTGAGTGGTCTTCCGTTACAATTGTCTCGCCGAACTTCTGGTTCACCCGGAATATTTTTTTTCCCGTACGGTGCCTGATTATCTGGTTGATTGGCATCCACTCGGCTTTTTTCGTTTCAGGATTTAAAGTGAGTGCCCTGTAGCCGTTAAGATTTATGAATTCCTTTTCTCTTGATAGTTTTACATCGCCCGCATTCTCTTCAAACAACTTTTCAATATTCTTGATTTCAATCGTTCCGTTCCCGTTCATTATCGTGACAAACCTGTCCGCTGTTATGCTGTCCCCATAAACCACTGCCTTCTTGAAGTTGTCCTCAATCAGTTTTTTCGTCCTGATTATGTTCTCCCTGCCGTAAGCTGTCACCGAGTTCGCGACATCCATCACATAAAGTCTGGCGCGCGCATATCCTGTATAGCCGTAGAGGGAATTCGACATATCCTTCAGAGCAAGCTGCTTCGCGTCAAGCAACCGCTTCAGGTCCTGCGGAGCTGTCTTCATTTGCTTTTTTGTTGCGGCTCTCGCCTCCATCAGCTCGCGGAGTATGGCGGGAAGCACGCCCTCCCGAACCTCATGCTTCACGAACTTCACGCCCTGCGGAGTCGTGAAATGCTCGGCGGCGGCGCCATTGTCGAGCAGGAGCGTCGTGGGGCAGATGTTGTAGGTCCTGATGAGCGAGGGGTACAGGCTTGTGAAATCAAGAACAAGGATGGAGCAGCCCTTGTGCAGCCCTGTCTGCGGGTCAAGCACTATCGCGCCCTTCAGCTTGTCCTCCCGCTCCTCCTCAGTCTTTTCCACGCCTTCCGGCTTGCAGGGCATTATGATATTCCTTTTCCTGAACTCGTGCAGCAGCTTGCACTCGTGCCTCTGCGACTGCCCTCCGAGCGCGTCCTGCAAAAGCAGCCCGGAAATTTTTGAGATTTCGAAAAACTTGTCGAGCAATCCTTTCTCTATCACAAGCCTCATCGCAAGCTCCGCGTCGGTCCTTGAATAATCGATAAGCTTCTTCGCCTGCTCGCGCCCCCCGTTCCAGAGCGCGCGCATCTCCCGTATGCCGCCCATTTCCATCTTGCCCTCGCCGAGCATTGCCTTCGCTATGGTGCCGAGGTCGTAGCGCTTGAACTTCACCCATGGATCTTTTTTTATTATCTCATACGGGTCCACCACTACCCTGCCCGAGATCGAGCAGGAATATCCGTTCTGGAGTTTTCTGCAGAAAACCTGCTTCTCGGTCCTGCCGAAGTCGCGCTGCAGGTTCAAAACCTCAAGGCGCTTCGTTATGAAAGGCAAATCGAAATTGTTTATGTTGTATCCTGTTATGATGTCAGGGTCATATCCGTTCACAAGCTCGATGAATTTTTTCAGCATCTCCTTTTCATCTGCGCACGCTATCACATCGCTCCCCGTCTTTATCGGTTTTGCGGAAAGCACCAGCGTCCTCTTGTCCTTGTAATCCGGGAAAAAGCAGAGGCTTATTATCACGATGCCGTCCTTCTCCGCCTCCGGAATCCTGTCATCGCTGTCCGACACTGTCTCGATGTCGAGCGAGAGGTAGCGCAGCGGCGCGTTTTTTTCAGAAGCCTGAATCGGTTCTATTTTTTCCGCCTCGATTGCCCTGCATCTCACTGTTTTCGTGAACGCTGGCTTGCCGTCCACGCGCACCCAGCCCATCCCGCGCAGTCCGTTATCCACGAGATAGCGGTACTTGAAAAGAATGTCTGCCTCGTAAGGCGCGCCGAATTTTCTTGCAATCTCCTTCATCTCGGGGACATTGCCGGGGTCGTTGCCGAAAACTTTGAGAATTTTTTTCGGCTTCTGGAAGCCGATTGGAAGAATTTTTTCAACGACCTCAGGTTGAGCGGAAAACTTTCCAAGCTCTTTCCCTATCTCGTTTTTCGTTTTTTCCACATCCTCCTTCGCATCAATATAAAAATACGGCTGTGTCTTGGTTGTGAGCGCGCAGACCGCATCGCCTTCCGCGGTCTTCCCGAAAAGCCGCACGAGCGGCTTGTTGTTCAGCATCACATAATCGCAGTCCAAAATCTGCATCTCTATCATAACACCGACCGGAAGAAAGTTTATATACGAAATAGCCTCAATAGTATTTATGATTGAGAATTCCAAAAAATATATAAGATTGATTTCTTGGTTGGTTTTTTAATTGTATTATTCTTTATCTCGCTCGTTGTTGTTGAATTTTTAATATTAACCAGCAAATGATTTATATTTTTTAAATCTCCACTTCCCTCGTTTTCAAATTTATTCGCGCAACGGATTTTTCGTCAATAGCCACAACGCCCGTTCCCTTATAGTTACCGGAAAAATTCTCGGAAGAGCGCGTCAAAAAAATGTCGGGCGCCTCCGCGATAGCGAACAGCCTTCCGGGCAGCCTCCTTTTTTTCAGGATTTGCAGCGGCGGGATTTTCGCGATAGCTGGGTTTATCAGAACCGAGATGTTGTTTATTTTCAGCATCGCAGGATTTTTCCCGACAACAAGCGATTTTTTCCCGATTGAAAACTCGCCGCCGAAAGTTATGGAATAATCCGCGCCTTCCGAAATCCTGCCAAAAACTATTTCGCATTTTTTCGGGCTTTTCCTCTCCGGCTTTTCCAGAACCTCGGGGAATTCCACAGAATCCGCGTAAATGCTTTTTCCATAAACCCTTCCCGAAACCATAATGACATCGTCTTCCTCAGCCTGTATTTTTGATATTATTTTTATTTCGCCTGTCTGGTCCTCCAACACGAAGCCGTCGGGCAGGATGTTTTTCACAAGCCCTATGACGGAGGCGCTCCCTGAATTTCCCGAGGCGTTTATTATCGAAACCGCCCTGTTCTTTTTTTCGAAAACGCTTTGCAGCGCGCTGAAGTATGAATTTAGCCTTGCCACCGACTCCTGAACGGAAAACTTTTTTGTCTCGCCCGCCTCCGCGACTTCCACGATGTTCTGGAAAAAATCCGCGCCTATCACCAGCGGCTTCTCCTTCCGCACGCGCTCCAAAACCTCCGCCTGCTCCGCCTCGCGCATCCCTGATATTTTTTCCGCGGCTTTCGGCTCGATCAGCGCGCCCTCTTTCATTATTTCCTGGAGTATGTTCATTGCCAATCAACTGCATTACGAATCATATCATTACGGTTTGATTACAGGAACGCTTGTTGTGGCATTTCTTAAACAAACAGCTTAATGACCGTTCATATTTTATGAATTCAAGTTGTAATGGTCAGCCGTCCATTTTTTAAATCAATCCATAATGATAATTCAAGCCGTAATAGTTTTAACCAGTAATCAAATCAAGCCGTATTGTCATTTTCCCAGCAGGCTGAAAACCGTTCCGGGAACCGCCTTCAAGAGCAAGATGAATATTACCGCAGCCTTCAGGGGTAAAACAACATCAGCGAAAAGCAGGAGCAGCGCCGCAGCAATGTCCGCACCGCACATCAGAAGGCTCGGAATGTAAACCGGAATCGGCGCGAATGAGAGCGCGCCCTTCAAGACCAGCACCGCAGCCAAAAAATAAACCAGCAAAGCCGGCGCGGAAACGCCGCCGAACAGCAGGATTGCTGCCGCGGCAAAATCAACGGCGCCGTAAATCTTTTCCAGCATCCTGAAAACCTTTTTTGTTTTCTTTAATTACAAATCAACGCCAAGCAGCAGCGTGGCATCCCCGCCGCTGACTTTCATTTTTTCGCGCAGCCACCTGTCCAGACTTGGCGAGGGCGAGCCCGAGCAGATGTTTTTTCCCTTTATCTCGGGGAAGGGGTTTGAAGGCAGCAGCGCCTCGTCGTGCGATGCTTCTTCATAAAATATTTTTCCTGAATCGCTTTGCTCCCCGATAATTTTCCCCTTTCGCGCGAGCAGCACTTCCGGAAGCGGCGGCGGCCTGAATGCGCTGCCGTGCGAAAACGCAACCGTGATATCGCGCAAAAGGCAGGAGAGAACTCCGATGTTCGACGGCAAAGATTTTCTTTCTATATTGAACGCTGATTGTTTTTCCGACGCAGACAAGGCAAAAAAATATTTTCCAAGCCCTTCGAGCGTTTTCATTTTTTCAATTATCTTTTGCGCCTCCTTCATGTCGGGGTCTTCAAACTTTATTTTATCAATTCCTGTTTTTTCCAAAAACTTTTCAACGATACGGCTTGTATTGCTTATGTTCGCGCCCGGTCGCACGCAGACGCCGCAAACCCATTCCGCGCGCCCGTTTTTTCCTCTCTTGATTTTTCCGGAAGTTATGTCGAAGCAGGGATAAAGGGAACATTCCATTTTTGGCACCCGAGCAAGAGTTATTGAATTTTCTTTCTCATTTCAATCTTGAACTCCTTGAAACCGAGATTCTTGTAAAGTTCTTTTACCGCCGAGTTGGTGGGGAAAACTTCCAGTCTGACGGCTTTTATTTGCCGCGACTTGAGCCAAGAAATAAATTTGTTGATTAGTTTTGTCCCGACTCCTCTGTTCCTGTATTTTTCTTCAACGAAAATCTGAAACAGAATGCCTATTTTTCTTTCAATATAAAAAGCCGGCAACTTTTCTATCTTTCCTGCTGCAAAGCCCACAACTCTTCCACCTTCCTCGGCTAAGAAATATTTGCAGCCCTTGAAAAATCTTGAGTAAATATTTTTGAGAAGACGCGCAGGTTTCTCCGCATTAAAGTTCTTGTCAAACCTCTTCGCATCTTTGACAGATCTTATCCAGAATTCCATTATCACATCACTGTCTTTATAGGTAGCTTCCCTGATTATCATAAATTATCAGCTCTTTTATGCGTTCAAAATCTTGTTCTTGTGTTTTTGCGCTTCCTTGTAAGCTGTTTGTAGAAATTGCGCAAACGGTTCTTTCTTCTTCCTGCTCTTCTTGTACAAGTCCTCGAAATGCTGGATTAAGTTTCTGCTTCCGATTTTGATTTTCAAATGTTCTTGATAACTTCCAGTCCCGCTTTTCAATATGCTCTGGATTCTCTTGTCGCGCAAAATAACAGGCGCAAGAATCTCGCTTAAGTGCCATTCCAAATATGGCGAGTCGAAAGTTTTTTCATCAGCATCCGTAAAAACTTCCTTCCATTTTTTGAAATAAAGAAAATGCAGAACTTCATGAGCAACGGTTTCTTTCATAAATGTCAATCGGTTTAGATAAAATATTGAAAACCACCAATGTTTCAAATTTCTTGGGTTGATGGGATTTATTGAGATGCTTCCAAAGATTGTTTTTCTTTCTATCGGCCAATCTGTTTCTAGAACTCTTGGCATAATTTCCATATAATTATCATTAATCTTGCTCCATTCTTTCTGGAAAAGGTTTTTTTGCGTTTTCAATTGTTGATATTCCTCTTTCCAGAATTTCTTCGTATATTTTCTGATAATTTTTAATCTTTCTTTATTTGTTTTTACCCCATTCAATTCTTCCTTCAATAACGGATGGACGCGATAAACACGTCTGCTCCAGTCCCAGCCTATTTTTAAGGGAGAACAAAAAGTTGATAAATTATATACTTCCCACTTCAGAGACGCCAAAACAAATTTCACTTTCGGCAGCATAAGAATCTCCTAATAGAAAACCTCGCTGAGCGCCCGGTTTATCTTTTCCCGCACAGCGTCGCCCACCGAAAGCGTTATCACCCGCGTCCTGCCGTACCTGCCGCGCGAGACATTCTTCGTGCTTATTATCCCGAAAAGGTCAAGCTCGGCTATCAAATCGGAAACGCGCCGCTGCGTGAGCGGTTTTAGCCCGTGCTTGGCGCAATTATTCTGGTATGCGGAAAGCACATCGTTCGTGAGCACTTCCTTGCTCCCGTTCACGAGCTTGAGTATGGTGTAAAGCACTATCTGGCTCTGCTTCGGCTGCGTTTTTATTATCTCGACAAACTTGTCCGTGTCTATCTTTTCCTCCGCGGAGTCAACATGCTGCAATCCGACTTTTGCGCTTCCCGAGCGCTCCGCCAATTCCCCGGCCACGCGCAGCAGGTCAAGCGCCCTCCTTGCGTCGCCGTGCTCCTGCGCCGCGAGCGCCGCGCACTTCTCTATCACTCCGCTGTCCAGCGCTTCGGGCGAGAAAGCCTTTTCCGCGCGCTCGCGCAAAATATCTTTAAGCTGGACCGCGTTGTACGGCGGAAACACGAGCTCCTCTTCCGAGAGCGAGGATTTCACGCGCGGGTCAAGGCTGTCGATGAAAGAAAGGTTGTTTGTTATTCCTATCACGCAAACCCTCGCGCTCTTCAGCTCCTGGTTTATCCTCGTCAGATTGTAGAGTATGCCGTCGCCGGTCTTCTCCACGAGCGCGTCAATCTCGTCAATTATCAGGAGCACGGTCTGCCTCTCGCCGTCAATCCTCTCGAAGAATTTCCTGTAAACCTGCTCCGTTGGCAGCCCTGTGAAAGGTATGTCTTCCCTTTTCTCCCTCCAGAGCTCTAATTTCCCCCCGCCCACCCTCGCCGCGAATTCGCAGGCATCGCCGCCGTTTATCCTCAAGACGGCCCTGTTTTTTTCTTCGTTTATCCTCAATATGAGAAGGTTTTTTTCCGCTGATATTTTTATTTCATCCCCGCCTGTTTTCTCGAATTTCGCGTTTTTTATCCAGTCAGCATTAAAATTCTTTTTCAGGAAGCCTGCAAACCTTCCGCTGTTTTCAAGCGCCTCGTCCCAAGCAAACAGGCATTCCTCCTTTCCGAGCTCCTTCGCTATCGCCGCGATAAGCCGGTACTCGGTGTCAGCGGATTTTTTCATCTTGCAGTTTATGTAAACCGTCTTTATTCCGCCGAGCTTTGCTGCCTTCACCAACTCCTTCGCCACGAAAAGCGAGACCAGGCTTTTCCCTGTGCCGGTGCGCCCGTAGATGAAGACATTGCTCGGCTTCGCCCCGACGAGCGCCGGCGCGAGAATCCTGCCAAGCTCGTTTATTTGCCTTTCCCTGTGCGGAATGTTCTCAGGCGCGAACGAGATGGAAAGCACCTCCCTGTCCCGGAACAGCGACTTCGCGTTCACGAAATCCGAAAAAATATCCTGCAATGCCATGATATCACTTTAATCACTATCAATCATTTGAAGGGACTTTTGTTTTACGCCAAACAAAACAATCGCGATAGCGCAAACACAAACCGTTTCGTATTGCAATTCGCTCCATAATGATTTCAAAAGAAACCGTGGTCATTTCTATTGGAAATGAAGGTATAAATATGTTTTTTGCTTGCGAAATATGTTTTGAAAAATATAGGTTGTTGGTTGTGTTTTTTTCAAAAATAAAAAATTGATTATCAATAATCAATCCCCAACACAAAAAAGCATTATGGTTTGAATTCACATCATTCAGATACATTTTATCTTATAAAAACGCTTAACCGATGGAAGTAGGCGAAGCCTACTTCAATCTGTGTAGCGTTCCTGTAAAATCATCCCATAATATTTTTGTTGAAAATAATTTTTGGATAAGATATTTACAATCATTTAAAAAATAAAGTTTGCAGGAATCCTGAAAAAAATGAGGTTTGTTTTTTGGAGCTGCCATCAGAGCCGAGGATAACAGCGCGCCAAGCAGGCTTATCGTTATTGATCCCGCGTTTCTTATGGAAAATGCCTCCCTTTCTCATGGAATATCCCTCCCGCTTCTTATGGAACTTCTTATGAATATGTTGAAAATAAAAAATATAATAAAAACAATAAAAAAATATTACTTAACATTGTTATATGATATAATAAATAAAAAATACATTTTAATAACATAACTTCGACAGGAAGTCAGGGGGTCTGGGAGAACACCCTTAAAATATTTTCCGTAAATTATCAATAAAGAACGAATCCAACAAAAAACTGCAAAAACATATTGAAGCGCTCGGACAAGCGATTATTGTTTTGATAATAAGAAATATGAAAAAAACATTGAAACATTTTCAGGATTATTCGAACTTCCTGTGCAGCTCCTTTATCAGTTCTTCCAGCGAAAGCGACTTGCAGACCGCTATCGGCACCCCCTCAATCTCACCAATCCTCTTTGCGACCTCGTCCACCGCGTCTATGCCATGAAAAACAACGAGCCCGGGCTTGAGATTTGACACTTTCAGCGCCACCATCGGGCTGCGCCCGCGCTTCACATTCGTGAAAACAAGCACGCGCTCGCTCGTCAAACCGTACAGTTTTACAAGCTCCACTGGCGGAAGCTCTATTATTGCCTTAAGGCTATCAATAATGGTGTAGCCGTAAATATTATTATCGGAAAGGTCTTCCCTTACGAGGAGGTTTGCCTGCGCAACCTTGCAGAAATCCTTTATGCTCGCGGGTTTTGAAAGCTCCTTCAGGTCAACTACGGCATTCGAGAGTATGGTCTCCGAGGGAAACGAGGAAAAATATTTCAGCACATTCTCGCCGGTTTTCCCGTCAATCGCTATCAGCGTCTCCACTATCCTCTTTATCACCTTTATCCCAGGGCTCTTCCTCCTGCCTGACTCGTAGTCGCTCACCACGGAAGGCATCACATGCATCTCGTCCGCAAGCCTGCGCTGCGGAACCTTGAAGATGTTGCGCCATTTCTGTATGGTCTTGCCCGCGTCGCCGCTCAGCACTATCTCACCCGCTATCTTCTTCGCCAGCGTCTCCTTCACGAGAGTTTCCTTGTCCATAAAAACGCCATCATGCATTGGTTTCAACATTACGGCACGAATCATTATGAATTGATTTCAAAAAAGAACGGCAGTTGAGCTGTTTGGCGCAGTGCCGCCATCAGCATTCCTGAAACAAATTCGCAATGTTGCAGGTTCATAATGTTGCACAAACCCCTATACAATATATTGTCGAAGTTCTATTTAAACATCAGCGAACAAACGAATTTATCCCGAAAACAAAGACCGCTTTCAGAAACAGACAACATTTACCGCCTCCAGAATATAAATCATAAAATATATTTTTTATCATATAATTTTCAGCTTATGGCGGCTATTTAAATACTTCACAACAAAATAATAAAAGTGGTAAAATGAAAATTGTTAATTATTTTAAAAAATTATTTGAAAAAGATATTACGCAGCAAATAAAAGAGGATTTAAGCCGTCTTGATTTGAGGGATGTTGGCGTTGTAGATTATACCGAAGTGATACCTGTTAAGGATTATGGAAATATAGGAGCATTTTTTGATGCGGCTATAAAAAAGAAACCGAAATATTTTTGAGGATGATTCCATGCCCTCGGGAATAAAAGTCAGGGAGGCGATGCGGAAGCGCGTGGTAACGATAGCGCCGGGCAGGACCGCGCTTGAAGCCGCGAAGCTGATGAGGAAGGAGGACATCGGCAGCCTCGTTGTGGTCGAGGGGAAGAAGGTTATAGGCATTGTCACGCGCGAGGACATGAACGACAAGGTTGCGGCTAAGGATTTGGCTGCATCGAAGCTTCTTGTCAAGAGGATAATGAACAGCCCCGTGGTTTCCTGCGCCCCTGATGATGATATTTCCGATATCTCCCACATAATGTCAAAGTACGGCTACGAGAGGCTTCCTGTAATTGAGAACGGAAAGCTTGTAGGGATAATCGCCACGCGCGAGGTTGTGAAGGTCGCTCCCGCGGCGATAGAGATTTTCAGGCAGCATTTCGAGGAGGAGAGCGCGCAGGAAACAGCCAAGTCCGAGAGCAGCGACGGCGACGAGTGCGAGCGCTGCGGGAACTTCTCGGAGAACCTGCAGAGGATAGGCGACGAGTGGCTCTGCGACTCCTGCCGCGAGGACGAGGGGATAGAGGAGTAAAGAAAATAAAAAAATTAGATTCTTTCAAATATTTATTTCTTGCATTTCAATATTTCTTATGCTCATCACCGCGAAAATTAAAACGAACTCGAAGAAATTCTCAATCAGGGAGGAGGGCGGAGTTCTTCACATAAGCCTGACCGAGCCCGCGGAAAACAACCGTGCAAATAGAGAATTGATAAAGGAGTTGACAAGACGCTTCGGATATTGCAGAATCGTGCGCGGCATGAAGAGGAAAACAAAACTGATCGAGATTCCCGACGCATTGCGCAACGGATTTGCAAATCAGGACGGCTGTTAAGCTGTTGCGGTGCAACGCCGTTACCATAGTATCTTCAAATGGTTCGTAATGATTTTATGTATTCGGAAAAGCTTTTATAGTTTGAACGCCAACAATAATTATAATACGAAGCTTAGGAAAGAGCGGATTTTTACTTATTCAACAGCGAAACAAACGGAAGGAAGAAGCGGAGACATTATATTTGTATAATCAAAAATTAGCAATGAGGGCACGGAAGCTGCGGAACAGCGTTGAATAAGAATCTCTTTCTCGGGCTTGTAAAAAATATCTTGCAGAACATTACGGCTTGAATTTACAAAATCAGGAACGGCTGCCATTAAGGATTGAATTTACAAAACCATGACGGCTGTTGGAGCCGCTTGATATGAACGCTATGATCGGCGCGGCCTAAAACTGATTCGTAATGCCGGCGTTCCTGCAAATCATTCCGTAATGATGTTTTCTGCAAATCAAAAATAAAAATTCAAAAGGTGATTTTAATGGGAAAGCTTGCGCAAGCAACATCAAAATACACGATATTCGCGAAGTTCGACGCTGACGGCACCGTGGAAAAGCCGGATGTGATAGGCGCGGTTTTTGGGCAGACGGAGGGATTGCTCGGGCAGGAGCTCGACCTTCGGGAGCTGCAGCGCACGGGAAGGATTGGAAGGATTGATGTCGAGATGACATCAAGGAGCGGAAAGGTTTCCGGGGTGATAACCATCCCTTCCTCGCTCGACGGCAGCGAGACCGCGCTGATAGCCGCGTGCTGCGAAACTATCGAGAGGGTGGGCCCCTGCAACGCCTCGGTCGTCGTGGAGAAGATAGAGGATGTGCGCGCCTCGAAAAGGAAGTATGTGATAGACCGCGCAAAGGAGCTTTTGGGAAACCTGCTTGACACCGGGATGGAGGCGCAGGAGATTTCGGAGCAGATAAAGGAGGCAGTGAGAAGCGGGGAGATAACGGATTACGAGGGCATGCCCGCGGGTCCGAACATCGCGAACTCTGACGCGATTGTGGTGGTTGAGGGAAGGGCTGATGTCATAAACCTGCTGCGCAGCGGCATAAAGAACGCGATAGCGATCGAAGGCACGAGCGTGCCCGAGGCCGTTGCAAAACTCACGAAAGAAAAAATAACAACGGTTTTTCTTGACGGCGACCGCGGCGGGGACCTGATATTGAAGGAGCTGCTGGCTGTAGGCGAGATTGATTTCGTGTCGCGCGCGCCGCGCGGAAAGGAGGTGGAGGAACTGACGAAGAAGGAGATTTACAAGGCCTTGCGCGAGCAGGTTCCGACGGACCAGTACAAGCAGGAGGCGAACGGCTCGCAATCAAGGACTGAGGCGGAGCAACGCCCCCTCGACATCCGCGCCGCGCCCGCAAGGATTGACAGCGAGATTTCGGAAAAGCTCAAGGCGCTGCTGAACGAGCTGACCGGAACGAGGGCGGCGTATTTCATGGACCCAAATATGGGGATACTCGGCAAGGTTCCGGTGAAGGAAATGTTCAACACCATGAAGGAGCTGCGCGCGGACACGCTCGTGTTCGACGGCGAGGTCGACCAGAAACTCGTGACCTTCTCATGGCAGCGCGGGGTTCGCTGCATCGCGGGCATGAGATACCGCGGCAGGATTCAGGTGCCAGAGGGCATGCAGGTTCTCACGATTGAGAACCTGACTTGAATCCTCATTACAGAATGAGTCGATACGAACCAGCAAAATAAGAACGGCTGTTAAAGCCGTTGCGTAGGATAACCAAATCAGCGTTTCTGAAAACTGACTCGTGAATTAATTCGTAATGCGTTTTTTATTTACTAATATCTATAAATGCACAAAAAAATAATATTGTTAGAAGTGATTGAATGGAACACATAAGTTGCAAAAAGGCCTGATTATAAATCAAGTTCAAAAAGAAGCGGTGGCGTGCTGGAATATAAAAAGCTGTTTATAACATTGGAACATAAGGACATAAAAATTAGAAAAGAGATTGGATATGCAGAAGGTTAAAAACAAATTCTCGAAAATCTTTTTATTCCATCTTATCAAACCTTGATTATGAACGAGTTCAAGCAGCGCCTGAAAAAATTGGAGCAGACAAGGGAAAAATGCGACGCAGTCCTCCTGATGAATTTTGACGAGCCTTTCAAGGATGTGAATTATTCCTATTTCACGGGAAACGACTCCTCATATTCCGCTTTCCTCTACGATTTTTCACAAGCAATGATAATCACGAACAGCCTCGAGCTTCCCAAGGTAAGGAGCGAGTCCTGGATAAAAAACGCAGACAATTTTGAGAAAAGGAAAAGAATTTCGGAAACCATAAGAAAAAATCTCCGCGGCGCAAAAACGGTCGGCGTATCAGAAAACTTTCCATACTTCCTCGCAAGAAATCTCAAAAAAAGAATTGTTGACATCTCCGAAGACTTGGAAAACATTCGCGCGATAAAATCGAAAACCGAGATAAAAAACATAAGGAAAGCATGCAAAGCTTCCGACAGGATTATGGAAGGATTGCGCGCCTTCATAAAGCCAGGGATTTCTGAAAAGGAAATTCTGCGGTTCATAAAATTGGAAACAATAAAAAATGAATGCGAAGAAGGGTTTGAGCCTGTCGTGAACAGCGGAAAAAAGACGGCAATACCCCACGAAACGCAGCCAGACAGAAAAGTGAGAAGGGACGCTTCTACAATGATTGATATCGGCTGTATAAGCGGCAAATACAATTCCGACTGCACGCGGATGTTTTTTGCAGGTAAAATAAATAAAAAAATACTGCAGCAGTATAAGCTGTTGAAAAATGTTGTTTCCGAGTCGGAAGATTTCGTTCAGTCAGAAATGAAAGCATCCGAGTTGGATGATTTCATAAGAAAAAAATTAGATGCGCTTTCAAAAAACTTTATTCACAATTCCGGGCACGGAGTCGGGATGGCAGTCCATGAGAAGCCTGCCATTTTCGGGAAGTCAAAAGATGTCTTGAAAGAGAATATGGTTTTCACAATCGAGCCCGGACTGTATTTCAAGAACTACGGGCTTCGGCTGGAGGACACGGTTTTATTAACAGGCAAAGGCATAAAAATTTTGACGAAAGCGGATAAAGGATGTTAAAGCAGAAAAGTGCCGAAAAACTCAAAAATGCCAAAACCATTCGTATCTGTTTTTTTAATTTTTGGTTTCAATACGGTTTTCGTATTAAGAATTATAAAAACTAAAAAATAGAATCGCAGAAAGCACTGAAAAAATTAAAGGTGATTTTTTATGAAAGAGCTTCTGAAAAGACTTGTGGAGTCGCCAGGCGTCTCCGGCAACGAGAACGACATTCGCAACATTATGAAAAAGGAGCTGGAAAAATCCTGCGACTCGGTCGAGGTAAACAGGATGGGTAACGTGATAGCGAAAAAGGGGAAGGGAAAAATAAAGCTGATGCTTGTCGCGCACATGGACGAGGTCGGATTGCTGGTGAAACATATAACTGAGAAGGGATACCTGAAGTTCGATCCGCTCGGCGGAATAGACCAGCGCTCGCTTCTCGCGCAGAAGGTTCGCGTTTATTCCGGGAACGGACAGATGGTCGGCGTGATAGGAAGCAAGCCTATTCACATCCAGGAAAAGGAGGAGCAGGAGCAGGTAATAAAGATGAAAAAACTTTTCATTGACATCGGCGCAAAGGACAGGAAGGACGCGGAGAAAATGGGAATCGCGCCAGGAACTTTCGCTGGCTTGTACAGGGAGTTCTCGGAGCTGGCGAACGGAATGGTCACCGGAAACGGCTTGGACAACAGGGCGGGCTGCGCAGCCCTTATCGAGTTGATGAAAAGGGTGAACCCGAAAAACTGCACAATCTACGCGGTTGGTTCAGTCCAGGAAGAAAAGGGGCTGATAGGCGCGAGAGGCGCCACTTTCCAGATTAATCCGGATGTTGTCGTGGGTGTTGACACCACGATAGCAGGCGACATGCCGGAAGTTGACGAGGCTGACGCGCCGGTAAAGATAGGCGAGGGGCCGGTCATACCGCTGCTGGACGGTTACGCGGTCGTCCATCCCGCTGCGAAAAAATGGCTGACCGAGACCGCGGAAAAAAACAAGATAAAATACCAATTCGAGACAACGCCGGGCGCGGGAATGGACTCCTCGATAGCGCCTGTGATCCGCGACGGCATTCCTTCAACAGGGCTGTGCGTGCCAACGAGATACCTCCATACAGGCGTTGAGGTGCTGAGCTTGAAGGATTTGGAAACGCTTGTCGATTTCCTGGAAGCGGCGGTCAAGACCGTTGACAGGTATTTCTGAAGAATTACGAATCTGTTCATTACGAAATGAATTTCATTATGACTTGAATTCACAAAAAACAGCCGTTAAAACTGAAATGAACTCAATGCCATAATAAGCGCTCCTGCAAATCAAGCCGTATCATTTTCACCCGACCAGCACTTCAATCTTTTTCTTCAGCATCTCCTTGCCGCCGAAGCCGATTGCGGTGTCAACATGCTCGCCGTTCCTGAAGAACAGGATTGTGGGGATGGACATTATCCCGTAAGCCGCGGCTGTCATCGGATTTGAATCAACATCAAGCTTTCCGAAAACTGCCTTGCCGGAAAATTCATGCGCAAGCTCGTCTATCACCGGCGCCATCATCCTGCATGGCCCGCACCAGGCAGCCCAACAATCGATGGCAACGAGCGGGTATTTTTTCACAAACTCGGAAAAGCCGGAATCAGTTACGATTATCGGCTCCGCCATCCCGGCGTTCTTTTTCATCTTCTCCAGCTTTTTCTTCTTTATCTCGCTGATTTCGGACATAAGAATCAGAATTAGTTTCGGTTCTGTTTATTTAAGCTTTCAGGATTCGGGCGTTTTCCGCGGAAACGTTTTTATTTTTTTATCGTGGATTGAAAACCTTACTGTTCCAAAAATTAAAAAATCAGATACTTCTGTTTTCGTTGTTGTGTGTTGTTGAAAAAAATTCATTTCAGCGCCTCTTTCAAATCCTCCAGCGCGAGAAACAGCGGATTCTTTCCGCCTTTTATTTTCTCCCATGTTTCCGTCTTCAGGCAGTTGACAAGCGGTATATTTAATTTTTTGCAAGCCTTCCCGAGCGCGATGAAAGTTTCCGAAGGCTTCAAAAAGCAGAAATAATTTTCATATCTGTGCGTGCGCAGGTAGTTTTCAATCCGCTTTTCCAAAGCTTCAATATATTTCTTTTTTATCTCATCCGTCTCCTCCCACTCGGGCCAGTCATAGCTGTTGAAAGGATATCTGTCCGCGAACTCGTAAGGGATAACGCCGGGCGAGCTCAGAACGACAAGATGCAAATCTTTCCGTTTCCCAATAATTTTTGCAATCTCCCTGTGAAGCTTTGAATTATAATAGGGTTTCGTGAAAGTGCATGGCAGGAACAGGACGGTTTTCTTTCCTTGCGGCGTTTCGTAAAACCTGCAGATATAGTCCTGCCATACCACAAAGTGCGGGTGCAGCAGTTCCCTTTCGGACGCGCCCTTTATCATCTCCTGTTTCTCGCGCGGGAAGCGCGGCAGGAAGGAAAAGTTATTGAAGTCGGTTTCTATTTTCGGATTTCCCTTGAAAGGCGCAACCGTTTCCTCGAACTGTTTCTTATCCAGAGGCTTCCATTTTCCAGCAACCCATAATTTGAAAAGCGGCGCAGCTGAGTGCGGAAAGACATTTATCAGGACAATCTCGTCAGAATATTTGTCAGCAAACTCAACCGATTTTTTCAGGCTGTTTCCAAAAGGCAGGCCAATCATAAGGTATGTGCGGACCTTGAAATCATTTTCATGCAGCAGACTTGCGGCCCTGGCATAATCTTCCGCCGCAAACCCCTTGTTGTATTTTTCCAGAACTTCATCATCGCCCGACTCCAAGCCGATTGCAACTGTGAGCTTGGTGCCGCGAAAGTCGCCGAGATTTTCCTGCGTTATGAACTCGGGCCTTGATTCTATTGTGAGGCTGATACAGGCATCAGCACATTTTTTCGAAATATATTTTCTGATGGCGCGCGGAAATTGTGCGTCATCAAGAAAAGAGCCGGAAGCGAAGATTTTCAGCTTGCTGATATTTTTGTTTTTTATCTCTTGGAATGTTTCATCAACAGCTTTTTTCAGCTCATGTATTCCAAGCTTTGGCGAAGACAGCCTTCCCCAGCCGCAGGCGAGGCATTTCCCCCAGGAGCATTTCCCGCTGTTCAGCAGAAGGATTTTTTCTTTCATAAATATCTATTCGATACGACATGATTTCAGTTACGCTAATGCGGCCATGCGCAAAGAGTTCCTGCAAATGAAGCCGCATTGAATGAATATAAAAAGGCTGAAGCTTAAATAATGCAAAGGGTGTGCAAATGGCTTTTGAACCGAAAAAGTTTGACAGCTTGATCGGCATGGAAGGATTCAGCGAACAGCTCCTGAAAAATCATTTCAGCCTGTATCAGGGATATGTGAAGAACGCAAGCCTGCTTGTGGAAACGCTGAACAGCCTTCTGAAGGAAAACAAAACCGCGTCGCCGGAATTCGCAGAGCTGAAGCGCAGGCTTTCCTGGGAATGGAACGGCATTCGGCTTCACGAGCTTTATTTCGGGAACATGTCAAAGGAAGGAGCACAGTTGGATAAAAATTCCGGGCTTGCAAAAAAGATTGAAACGCACTTTGGTTCCTTTGAGAACTGGGAAAGGGATTTCAAGGCAGCGGGCGCGATGCGCGGAATCGGCTGGGTTGTCCTGTATTATGATGCCGTGTCGGAAAAACTTTTCAATGCATGGATTAACGAGCATGACTGCGGACACTTGGCGGGCGCGGCCCCCGTCCTTGTTATGGATGTTTTCGAGCACGCGTACATGGTTGACTACGGGATAAAAAAAGCGGATTATATCGAGGCGTTTTTCAAGGTAATTGACTGGAGCACAGTTGAAAAAAGATTTGATGGCGCGCGGAGAAATAATTTTCTGAGAATCGGCATGGATTGAATTGAAAAATCAGAACGCTGTTATTATGGATTGAACTCAAAACATCGGCACGGACTTTAAGCCGCTCGATGTGAAACGCTTTTATCTGCGCTCCTGTTCCTGATTCGTATTATGCACGAAAACTTCGTTTTCGGCAACGCACAAAACTGAAAGTTTTTGGCGGAGTCGGAATCGAAGATTCCGTACCTGCCGAAAAATCTTTCAGATTTTTCGTGCATTTTTCAATTCGAACGGTAATGTATTTCTTAACCAACAGTCTTGTTGAAAACCAGGATGTCGTCAGCGAACGAGTCCGCCTGCTGCAGCCTTATCGAAATGTAAAACGCGGCAGTGAGATTGCTGTCAGCAAAAAATGTGAAGTTCTTGAAGGTGTTGTTGAGGTAATAGCCGACGGTTATGTTGAAAGCGTTCTCGGGCGCGAACGCGCTCGAGTTTGACTGCCTCTCCGCGAGCGACGGGAAAAACGCGCCCTGCCCGCCGCTCATGTTAACGCTGATGTTCGCGAGCGCGCTTCCCTGAAAGCCGCCGACCGCGACCGTGATGTTTGACGCGTTTATGAAGGCGAGCGAATAAAACGCCTGAAAGCCGTAGCCGCGCTGGCTGAACGAGGCCGCGGAGAAGTTGGAAAAATTGTTGAGGTTGCTCTCAAGATTCCACTCGGTTTTCTGCTGCGCAAGCGAGATGTCCGCGGTTTTCTGGTATTCGTTTCCTATGTTTTCAAAGGAGCTCTTCCAGTCCAGTCCCGAGTAAAAAGCCTGTCTTCCCGCTTGGGAGGTCTCCGTCTTCAGGAGTATCAGCAAGAGCAGCACGAACACTCCAATTATCAGGAACACTTGTCCCTTCGGGGGGCTTCGCCCCCAACGCGCACGGAAACGGAGTTTCTGGCTGCGCCGAAAATCCCGCTGGATTTTCGTGCGGTTCCCACGCCGCTTTTGATTTTTTTTCATACCAAAGACCACAAGAACAAGTTCGCATTAGTCGGCTGGAAGCTCGCGCCCTCGCCGGCGATGATATAATTCATTGAGATAACTGTCCTGTTCGCCGGGATGTCCGCGGCGCAGGCTGCGCAAAAATTCAAGGAGAAGTTCAGGCTTCTTGGAAGGCAGCCCTGGAAATAATTTCTTATGCCGATTGAGTCGTTCGCGAGCGCGTAATATCTCAGCAGCCCGCGGTTGTCCGCATCCTTCATGCAGAAATATCCTTTTTCCCTCATCGTGACCGAGTCGAAACTTTCCTGCGGTTTCGGGAACGAGTAGACCGCGACAAGCGTCCCCAGTATCAGGAGCGCGGCTATCATAGCCTCGAGCGTGTGCATCATTGCCTTCATAACAAAACCTCATTACGAATTGAATTCTGTGCGCTTGATAGGCGTTTAATCTGAATCGTACCGTGTTTTATATCTGATAAAAATAATCGTATTTCATGATTTATATTGTTGAGACCACGGAAACTTTTGAAAGGGAGTTCAGGAGAAAACATCGGGATAAAATAGAATGGCTGAAGAAAATCAAGGAGAAGTTGGAAAATTTTCCAGAATACGGGAAGCCGCTGAAAGGCAGGCTGCACGGAATCTGGCAGATAAGAATCGAATCATTCAGGGTTTGGTACGAGGTTAACCATGCCGAGAAAAAAGTCATAATAAGGGCGATACTTCACAAGGATGACGCAGTGGAAAAATATTAAGCCTCAAGTTCTTTTATGA
>DAIDAN010000050.1 GCA_027310605.1 Candidatus Aenigmatarchaeota archaeon
AGTCCGGTCAATCAAAAACCGAGAGGATAGAGGCCCTTCGAACAAGCCTTTTTTGAAAAGGCTTGAGCCAAAACTTTATTACGAAGGATTTGAGCGCGATATGTTTTATGTTGCGCCATGATAAAGAGGAAAGCCTTTGACATGGGAAGCCTTTTTCTTTAAAAAGAAAAACGCTTGCGAAAAAGAAAGATATTATGGAAAAAGGCTTCATGAATTCAAAACGGGGAGAAATTCCCATTGGGGGCACCAAATTCATAAAACTCCGTTTTTCCGCGCCTGCAAGCAAAACAGGCGAAAGCTATATAAGTGGTCGGAAACCATCTTATAATGCAAGTTATGCAGGATTTGCAAAACAAATTAATTCTGAGGTGAAAAATATGGCATTGGTCGTGAAAAGCAAGGTAAAGGAAGTAGTGAAGGGAATGAGGTTCTCCGGGGACTTCGCGGATGCGCTCGACAAGAGGGTTGCGGAAATGGTGAAGGAGGCGGCTGCGAGGGCGAAGGCGAACGGAAGGGCGACTGTAAGGCCCAACGACATCTAAGGATTTCCAGATAATTTCGGGCAGGATTTTTTTCTGCCCGCCAGATTCTTCTTCATCTTTCTTAATCCACAAGCCTTCGATAAGTTTAAATGTTTCTGATAAAAATCAGATTGTGTGCGGAGATAGCCAAGCCAGGTCAATGCAATCTAAGTTGCGACGAGAGGCGCAGGTTCGTCTTGAGTCTTGATTCAAGATGATAGCGACACTCAAGATCCTGTCTCTTAGTGGGTTCGCAAGTTCGAATCTTGCTCTCCGCACCATCTTTAAATAAATTCTCATACATCTATTGGAAGGCGATTCTTATCGAGATAAAACGTTTGACCGCGAAAAAAGCTTGCGCATCGGAGATAACGAAAGGAAAGTTCTTCAAGAAGCCGGGCTTCGAGAGCAACTATGTGCTCACCCGCCTCGGGAGGAAAATCTCGAGGGCGCGCGTGCTCGGCTTGATTGTGGACAAGTTTACAGGGAATGAGAACAGCTATTCCGCGATAACCATAGACGACACCTCGGACACGATAAGGTGCAAGTTCTTCGGCGGCGCGAAGATATTCGAGGGCATGGCAGAGGGCGACCTCGTTGATGTTGTCGGGAAGGTGAGGGAATACAACGGCGAGATCTACATAGCCCCCGAGATTGTCACGAAAACCGCAGACCCGAACTTCGAGACGCTGCGAATGCTTGAAATAGCTTCAATCATGAAAAAACAGAAGGAAAAAATCCTGAAGATTCGGGAGCTGAAAAGCAGGACGGCTGACCCCAACGAGCTGAAGGCGCTTGCGAAGGAATTCATGGGCGAGGATGACGCCGGCTCCATAATGGAGGCGGGGGATATGACTGACGAAGCGCTGAAGAATGGCGGGCAGGCGAAGGACGCGAAGGAAATCATACTGAAGATAATCGGAGAGTCCGGGCAGGAGGGCGCCGATTACCAGCTCGTGCTTTCGAAGTCCGGGCTGTCCGAGAGCGCTGCTGACATCGCGATACAGAAGCTGCTCGAAGGCGGGATACTTTTCGAGCCGCGCCCCGGAAAGCTGAAGAGCTTGTGAAGAATTACTTATTTGGATGAAAAAAGGAACGGCAACTATGATATTTCGCAAAACAATCTTGTCAGCGTTCCTGAAAATGATTGATATTGTCTTCATTCCATATCGTTTGCAGCAATGAAACCGTCGCAACAGACTTTAAAATCTTAATTTTCATTACTGTTTTCAATCCAGATAAAAAATAAACCATAACGGACGAAAACATTTCAGATTGAATTAAAAAGTGACAATCATGCCCGACGAAACTTACGAGCAGCTGCTGAAAAAGGCGCTGGAGAAGGCGAAGGCGAGAACAACAGGCGAGCGGTTCGAGCTTCCCGTCGCCGAGATAGCGCCGCAGGGAAGCCAGACCATGCTCAGGAACTTCTCGCAGGTCGCGGCCGCGTTCAGGAGGGAGGAAAAGCACCTGCTGAAATATTTGGCGAAGGAGCTGGCCGCGCCCGCGCACATCGAGGGGGGGCGCGCCTTTTTCCAGGGAGCGCTCCAACAGCGCGTGCTGCAGCAGAAGCTTGAGGGCTATGTGAAGGAGTATGTGCTCTGCAGGGAATGCGGAAAGCCGGACACGAAGCTCGCGAGGGAGGGGAGCATAACGATTCTCAAGTGCGAGGCCTGCGGCGCGCGCTCCCCTGTGAAAAGGATAAAGGGATAAAATCATTATAAATTCTGAATCATAACTTAATCCGATTGCAATGTTCTCCTGCAAGATTCACAAGTCCGGCGGAAAGGTTTTGCTCGCAGCCTGCGACTCGGAAATCGCGGGAAAAACATTCGAAGAAGGGGGAATAATTCTCGATATAAAAAAGAATTTCTACTGCGGAAAGAAGATGGGGGATGAAATCATAAAGCTTTTTCCTGAAGCTGACATAATAAACATCGCGGGAAAAAAGATAGTGGGGCTGGCAATAAAAGGCGGGTGGGTCTCGGAGAATGGCGTCAGGAAAATAAAAAACATCCCGCACGCGCAGATTTTTATTTTATAAAGGGTGAAAGGATTGAAAAATAAAAAAGGGCAGGTGAAAATCGATTTCATCTTCGCTCTCGTTTTTTTCACTGTGTTGATATTTTACATAGGGCTGCAGATAAACGCAGCGACCGGGTCAAGCCTGGCTGACTCCAAGCTTGATGCCCTCAAGGCAGAGTCCGAGTCCATACTTGATGTTCTTGTATCTTCCGGAGGCTCTCCGCAGAACTGGGAAACTCTTCCGGCGGACAAGGTCGTTATGGTGGGGCTCGCCTCCGCGCCTTACAGCATCTCCTCCGCGAAACTTTCCGCGCTGAACAGCAACTGCAATCTCATGAACAAGTTCGGGAGCATAAGCTACAGGCTTACAGCCTCTTCCGGCAGCGCCATTCTGCTTTCCTGCGGCTACGGCGGCCCGCGCGTCACAAGCATGTCGGAAAGGCCTGTGTTCGTGAACGGCGTTTACGGGAAAATAACGCTTGAGTTGTGGTAGGATGGGTAAAACCAATATGAAGACAGATGCAGCAAACAGGAGCGCGACAGCAAGGCACTCCGAAAAGAATGCGAAGACAAATCAAGTCATAATGAAAAAAGGCTTTGTCCAAGTCATAGAGGTCGCGATAGCCGCGCTGCTGATAGTGCTCGCGCTTCCCGTGTTTTTCTCCGCGCTGAACGCAAAGCAGGAGTGGGCGAGGCACGACCTCCTTGCAGCGGGCAACGGAATAATAAAATCCCTTGAGGCAAGCGGCAACATCTCGCAGATTTTCAACAACACACAGGACTTGATACGCGAGATAGAGCTGCTCAAGCCCGCGAACGTCAAATATTCGCTCCGTGCGGAAGGCGTGCCGAAGCCGGGAATATCGATTGCCTGCGTCTCCTGCTCGGGCGCGCAGCTCTCGTACGCGCAAAACATTTTCACGCCTGCAGCCTTCAACGGCAACGGAATAGATTTCACTGTAACGAATCTTGACCTTGCATCGCAGCCTTCCATTCCTGAAAACTTCGATGTCGCGGTTTTCATTGATTATCCGGACTGGACAACGCAGAAACAAAATATAACAAATTACATGGCGAACGGCGGCGGCGTTCTCGCAATCCAGCCCGCAACAAGCAACGCGGACTTCCTCGGCATCTTCAGCCTGTCAAGCGCGGGCGGATCCGCAACATACCAGAACTTCACCGCATATTATCCCGCGGGAACGAACATCGGAAAATATTTCCAAGGCTTCGGTTTTGATGTTGCAACGCCGGATGCATTGAACGAGAACTACAACGGCGGGACCTGGCGCATCTGGGATTCTGTCAAGCAGGTAAACACCACGGGAGCGAAGGTTGGAATCATGGATTTGGGTGTAGAATTGCCGGAAGGTGGGACATTCAATTTCGGCGGCGCTGGAATTTCTCCCGACGGAAAAACCTATGCTTTCAAGGTGAAGAAAATATGGCCTGACAAGAGCGGGTTCGTTCTGCAGCCGCTGAACAAGAGCTTCGTGTTCAAGGACTTTTTAGGCGCGGGCGAGACAGCTGTTCAGGGAAACAACATACTTACCGGCAATAGCATCCCGACATATTCCCTCGCTGCAAGAAACGGCAGCGCAGTCTGGATTTCGAGCAACAAGACTTTCGCGAACGGCGAGTACAGGGCGCTTGCCAAAGCCGCGGCGGCCTCGCTCGCGGAAAATTTCTATCTCATGAGCCCGCAGAATATGAAAAACAGCGTGGATGTGAGCGCGTTCGAAAGCTTCTGCTGCGACGCTCCCGAGACTGTGAAACTGACCTTCTCGCTCTGGTATGCGTATTGAGAAATAAGGAATGAATTCAAAAAAAATCAGAACCGACATTACATTACAGAATGAAACCATTACCAATCGAATTGGAAAAACGGAACGGCCATTAAAGCTGTTCGATGCTTACGCCGTTGTCTGCGTATCTGCAATCTGAATCGTAATGCAGGTGTTCCTGCAAATCAATCCATACCGATGCAAGTCAATCCTTATCGGAGTATTTTAATACTTTCATATTGCAGTATTCTTATGAGAAAATTCTGTTTCGTGTGCGGGACGCCGACGGAGAAGCTGGAAGGCGGGCGCTGCAAGGAGTGCGCGGGAAAGGACACGCTCGTGAAGATGCCGGAGCGCATCAAGGCAGCGGCGTGCGCGAAATGCGGAAAAATGCTCTTCAGGAAC
>DAIDAN010000051.1 GCA_027310605.1 Candidatus Aenigmatarchaeota archaeon
GTGCGCGAATATCTGGAGCTTCTGGAGGAGCTTTATGTCATAAGAAGCGTTTTCCAGCAAAAGCGCGAGCGCCCCGCGTACAGGAGCGACAGGAAGGCGTATTTCATCGACCCTTTCCTCTTCCGCGTATTTTACAGGAAGTTTTACGGAACCGCGGAAATTCCCGCGGAAAAGATTCCGAATATTGCGGAAGGTATAGTTGGAGAGAATCTTGCGAGAATAAAAGATGTATTCTTCTTTTCAGGAAAAAAGGAGATAGATTTCATTTTTGACGAGACTGGGATAGAAGTGAAATACGGCGCAGCTTCAGAAAAGGATTTCCCAAAATCGGACTTGAAGAAAAAAATAATTCTCTCAAAGAGCGAGTTCAAGACAACGGAAGAGCTGATGGTTGTTCCCGCAAGCGTCTTTCTGGCTGCATTATGATTATTACGGATAGAATTCACAAAGTTAGAACGGCCGTTGAAGTTGCTTGCCTAATAAGCGCATATTTTTGTTTCTCATTCCATAATGAAAAAATCAAATTTAAAAACTAAAAAATCCCCGCGAATGCGGGGAATGCGGATTTACTCTTCCTCCGCTGCTTCTTCAGAAGCTTCCTCTGAAGCCTCTTCGACCTCTTCAGCCGGAGACTCGCTTGCAGAAGCGCCCGAGACCTTCTCCCCGACAGCGGACCTTCCGCGAAGCTCCTTTATCCTTATCTTCACAGCCTCGCCCTGCTTTGTGTCGGGCACGAAAACCACGAAGTTCTGGACGCGCGCGATTCCGTCCCCCCTTGAGCCGACCTCGCTTATCGTCACATCATACTCCTCGCCGACCTTCACCGGCGCGGGCTCGCTTCTCTCGAACCTCGGCCTGTCTCCGCCGAATCCGCCGCGGCTTCCGCCTCCAAAGCTTCTTCCGCCGCCGAATCCGCCTCTTCCTCTGTTTCCGAATCCTCTTCGTTCTCCAAATGCCATATTTCTCACCTAATCTTTTTAGCTCTGTAGAATTTTTATTGCGTTGTCCGCAAAACTACACAGCCTTTTTTACATAGCCCGCCAAAAAGACAAACTACGACTCTCCAAACCCGTAAGAATAAGCGCCGGCGCAACCAAAAATTCCGCGCGTTCGTTCACCAACTTACAAGCCGGTTAAGTAAGAAATACTGCGCAACTGAACTATTTAAAGCTTACAAAAATCAAGAACAATTCATCTTAAAATCGAAGGTCTTTGTATGGTAAAAAAAGGAACGCTGTATTCTAAAGATATGATTTTATGGTTCGATGAACTCTGCACTCCTCAAATAAAAATAGATAAAGAAATAAAATTCTTGGATACTGTTTTTCGAAAATACAAAGTGAAAAAAGTTTTGGATATAGGATGCGCAACCGGCAGGCATGCTATTGAGCTGGCAAAGAAAGGCTATATTGTTACGGGTGTTGATGCTTCCAAAGCCGCCATAAATATCGCAAAAGAGAGAGCAAAAAATCTTGATGTTGAATTCTATCAGCAAGATATGAGAAATCTGAGGATTAAGGGAAAATACGACGCTGTTATGAGCATGGGAACTTTTCAGTATCTTACAACAAACGATGACTGCATAAAAGTATTGGATTCCTGCAATAAACTTTTGAAAAAGAATGGGATTCTATTAATATCTGCGCAGCCGCTTTGGGCGGATTTGATAAGCGGAAACCTTGGAAGCGAATACAAGGCGGTTTATAGAAAAGGAAACAAGAAACTTATTATGTCGGGAAAAAGAGAATTCACGCCGCGACATAACTGGGCTATAGCTTTTTCCGAATATCACAGATTTCTCGAAAAGAAGGCTCTGCCTGTAATAAAGGAAAGGGTAAGCGTCTGGAGAATATTTTTTCCGGAAGAATTTGATTTGTTGTTCAGGCTTACAGGTTTCAAGACTTTGGATTTTTATGGCGACGCGAAAATTAATGCAAAACTGTCCGCAAAAAATTCCAAAAGACTAATCGTAATCGCGCAAAAAATATTTTAATTGTTATATCTGATTCTTGTCGTTCAGATTATTGTATAATTCATCAACCGCTTTTTTGTTAATCCTTTTCCCGAAGCAGAAGTGCGGCACGAGCGCGCCGGAAAATGTTTTCGGGATGTGCATCAGCTCGTGAATGAGAATCTTGTCCTGCTCCTCTTTTTCGTAGGAGTCGAACCTCTCGGAAAGAACCTCGATGATGTAGTGCGCCCTCACGTCGAGCGCCTTCTGCCAGATGCGCGGCAGGCTCCAGATTCGCGCGTTAGCGCGGCTCGATGAGCCGGAAGAGCGGAAGCACTTTATGCGGGAGGAATCAATATGCGAGAAGGAAAGCCGCCCAACAAGCTCCGCAATTCTTTCCTGAATGTCGGGGGCAGGGTTGAATTTCATATCGCCTTTTTGAATACGGAAGCTTAAATTGATTTCTAGATTTTTCATGTTGACAATTTGCAGAAATATATGTTTTGACCATTCTTTTCTTCTAATTCATGGCATAGATAATCTGCTTCTGTAAGCTGCTGTATTAAAAGTGCCTGCCATATTGCACTTACATTTATAGAAACATCTGAAATATTAGATACTCTAATATTTCTACATGCATCACCACTATTCTGAGCTTGCAACGAATCCAAAGATGTGTATAAGTTGCAATTTTCACAATCAGCATTTGTATTAATATATACCTTGAAATTGCTAGCGGGTATCACGTATTGAAGTAAAGGCTCGGCAATATTTTTAAACCTAAAACAAATAGTTGTGGAATAAGGGAAAATATCATTTTTTCTATAGATTGAGACGTTGAAGTTTGTAGACGACCATTCTTTTTCACCACCAAAACTGCTATATTTTGTATAATAATTTATTTCAATCTTAGGATAAGAAGTCATGACAATAAATCCAACAACAATAATAACTAAGATTCAAACACCTCCTATAGTCTCTATCTTTTTCATTCTATCACCTATATGATTCTTTCATTGTGCTGCTTTTTCATTCTTAAATTTCTATCGGCAGCCTGAAAAAGTTTATAGCGTTCCTGCCGCACTGCCTCCAAACCTGTTCGAAAGGCAGCTTCTTCTCCTCTGCAATCTTTTCCGCCACGGGGTTTATGTTCAGCGGCGTCCCGCGCAACCCGTTTCCTTTCTCGTCCTGCCCGCCGAACCAGGGAGAGTCGGTTTCCAGCAGAACCTTTTCAAGCGGAAAATCCCGCGATATCTTCCTGTGGTTCTTGCTGCGCGCGATTATCGGGCCGAGCGATATCAGCCAGCCGTTTTCAACAACCCTTTCCATATGCTGGCGCGAGCCGAACAAGTGCAGCATAACCCGCTTTGCATCCTCCTGTTCAAGAATTCTTACAGTGTCTTCAATCGCGTCGCGCGAATGGACCACGATAGGCTTCTTCAGTTCTTTCGCGAAGTTTATCATCCCGATAAAAAGTTCCTTCTGCTTCTGCTGCCACTCGCGCTCCTTTATCCAGAAATAGTCAAGGCCGATTTCGCCGACTGCAAAAATGTTTTTCCTGTTTTCTTTTATCTTGTCAAGAAGTTCATTTTTTTCCTTTTCTCGCAATTCCTTTATGTACTCTGGGTGAACCCCGACGGAGGCGAAAACGAAATTTTTATGCTTATCCGCAATCCGCAAAGTCAAGCCAAAATCATTCGGGTGCGCGCAGCTCGTTACGACCGCCTTCAGTTCCTTTTTGCATTTCTCTACGACTTCGTCCCTGTCCGAGTCGTAATCCTTTTGTTCGAGATGGCAATGCGAGTCAATCATAGGAAAGAGTGGAACAAGACAATTTATATCTCTTCAATTCAGAAATTTATCCATCTCGTTGGCAACAATTTTTCCTTTATATTTTATTTCAAAATATTATTTTACAATTTTCAAACAAAGAATCAATATCTATTTAATCCACAAACACGATTAGTTTGTTAAG
This sequence comes from Candidatus Aenigmatarchaeota archaeon, assembly GCA_027310605.1. Lineage (GTDB taxonomy): Archaea > Aenigmatarchaeota > Aenigmatarchaeia > Aenigmatarchaeales > DAIDAN01 > DAIDAN01. The sequence continues at coordinate 3,927 of DAIDAN010000051.1, forward strand.
CTTGTTCATCGTACGCACATAAGTAACTAAAAATACTCTCCTAAACTCTCTTCAGCTTCAGCCTCCTGCGCTTTCTGCTGTACTTCCAGGCGGAGCGCGCGCCGCGGATTGTGCGTTTCATAAAAGCCAACATCAATATCGATTGAATCAAATCAATATGGATTGAATTCGAAAAATAAGAACGGCCAATAAGCTATTTCATTCGAATAGCTTAACCAGCGTATCTTCAAATTAATTCGTATCGGTATTCGTTCCATATTGTTAAAAATAAAATGATTGCCAACGCCTTCGCGTTCCCGTCTGTTCGACAGTACAGGCGAAATCGATGCGCCGATTCACTTCCGTGTTCGAATTTCCCAGCCCTTTCTTTTATTTAGTTTTCTTTTCCGCTTAAGCGCTTTTCTTTTTCAAGTTCTCGCCAAAAGAAAAGGGCTTATGGGAACGGGTCTTGCCAGCGCTCCTTGATCGGCAATCAAGATTGCTTTCACTGCGAAGCTATTTAAAGATTTATTCTATCCGTTTCGGAGATTGCTTTCATTTTGTGCATGATATTTCTCCATAAAATTCCGCAAAGCAAGATGCAAAAAACATTTTTATCATTTTTCTCTGCTCTTCGCCCAATTTTCAAACCTTTTCCCTATCGTATTCGTTGA
>DAIDAN010000052.1 GCA_027310605.1 Candidatus Aenigmatarchaeota archaeon
GGATACTGTTGTTTTTGTTTTTCTGCTTCTTTTATTGAGTCCTCTATTCTTATAGGAATGTAATTCAAAACAAAAGATAATATTTTTCTGTCCAAATCTGACAGTTCATTCAGTTTGTTGTTGATATTTTGAGTCAAAATTTCTGAAGTTTTGCTAAATATTGTTTCCCTCAAATTCTTAACATCTTCATAAAATTCTTCTTTTGAGAGAAAATCAGGCATATTGTTCAGAAAATTTATAAAAATTTTCATTTTTTCTTTAATTTCTAATGAGTTCAATTCATATTTTTTCTGTAAATTTCTGATACAAACTTTACCAAGCCATCTTCTGAATGCTTCGCTGTTGTTATGATAACCGGACATTGATGGAATTGAATATGAAAAAATCCACAGAATGTCCAAAAGCGGATAATCTTTTTGCGTAATTATATCTTCAACAAACCGTTCTATTTTATTTTTTGTTTCGTTCATTATATCAACCTTTAATCAAATTTTATAATAAGATAAATATGATACAATTATTGCCATTATAGAAAATTGACGAGATTCAGTAATCTGTTTTTCTTTAAAGTTCATTTCATAATGTTGCTCTGGAGTAAGACTTGGAACTTTTGTTTTTCTTATTTCCCCACTATCCTGACATCCGCAGCCCAGCAGCCCTGCTCGTTGCAGAAAAGCGGGTTGATGTCCATCTCCCTTATTCCTTCCCTTGAGGCGAGCCTGCAAACCTTGACGAGAACATCCTTCAGCGCTTCTATGTTAACGGCCTTGCCGCGAGCGCCCGCAAGAATCCCGTATCCCTTTACCGACTTTATCATCTGATCCGCATCCTGCGCTGTGATGGGACAGACCCTGAACGCGACATCCTTTATTATCTCGGTGTAAATCCCGCCGAGACCGAAGACCACGACGGTGCCGAACTGCGGGTCTGATTTCGCGCCGACTATCACTTCAATCCCTTCCAGCCTTTTCTGCACTATAACTTTTTCAGCGCCGGGCACCGCAAGAAGTTTTTTCAGCGCCTGCTTCGCTTCCAGCTCATTGCCCGCGGATACAACCCCGCCAAGCTCTGTCTTGTGGATTATGCTTTTTCCGGAGACTTTCATTACCGCTGGGAATCCTGTCTTTTTCAATCCCGCCAAAAGCTCGCTCTCCCTTTTCACGAATGAATACTGCACCAAGGGGATGCCGTACCGCCTGAGAAGCGCGTAAGCCCTTTCATCGGGAATTTTTCCGGAAGGGCGCGGTCTTACGGACGCCGCTTTTATTACGGGTCTTGTTGCAACCTTTTCCTGTGTTTTTTTCGCGGAAGGCTTCTTTCGTGCCGCCGGCGACTTGGCCGCCTTTTTCGGCTTTTTCCTGAATAGCATAATAATGCACTTCGACAAACCCAACTTGACAGTTTCTTGGCGGCGCGGCTATTTATCTTTTCAGAAAGGCTTAAATAGGCTGGAAATGAAAAACATTGCGGATTGAAATCATCAATATATCTTGGATTAAAAAACGGGACGGCAGTTGATATTGTTTGCAGAGATGCTGTTATCGGCGTTCCTGAAAACTGATTCATATTGCTATTCAATCCCTAACGAAAGAGCAAAAGGTGGTTAAATGAAGATTTCCGACTTGAAGGAGGGAATGGGAAGGGTAAGCCTTGAGGCGACTATCGTCAAAAAAGAGGAGCCGCGCAGGGTGAACACGAAGTTCGGCGAGACCCAGGTTGCGAACGCGACGATTGAGGACGACTCAGGAAGGTTCCAGCTTTCGCTCTGGGGCGGGGACGCTGAGATCCCGGAAGGCTCGAAGATAAAGGTTGAGAACGGGTTCGTCTCCTCATTCCGCGAGGAGCTGCAGCTTTCCGCGGGCAAGTTCGGCAAGATAACGGTGGTTGAGGAGTAAGAATATTTTTTATTTCTGCAAAACCGATACGGATCAATTCTATGTTTCAAATAAAAGCCAAAACAGCGCTCATTGTTGCTGATTCGTATCGGAATATTTTACAGTTGTAAAACATTTCCCGGAAAAGAAATTCTAAAATCCAAAGTTTTTAAATATTTCTGTGAAGCGTTCGGCAGGAAACATATTCGGCAAAATATAGTTCGCGCGCAGCGAAGTCTTTTATATTCCGGGAAAGCAAATACTGGTATGCAACCAAAAGTTAGCGTGATGGCAAAATGCCCCGAGTGCGGCTCGCACCGCGTTGCGCGCGGCTTCGACGAGACCGTCTGCGGGAAATGCGGGCTCGTGCTCGAGGACACGGTTTTCGTGTCCGGCAGGATGGGCTGAACAAGCACGAATTTCTTTTTTATAGCGGTTATTACCCTTCTGCAAAAACGCGATTGCCGTTCATTCCCTGCGTTTTCGGCCGCTCTGAATTTTTCTGAATATTGTCTTAATCTGAAAACTGTTTTTGACTTTTTTGATTTTGGTATTTTACGAAAACTATTTTTGCAAGCAAAAGCCAATATCAGTTACGAATAGTTTTGTTGCTGAGAGATTTTATTTTTCTTTCATCATCTCCGGCAATTTCTCAATCTTCACCATCTCCTCCTTTCCGGTTTTCATGTTCCTGAGCTTGACTGATTTCAGTTTTATTTCGCTTTCGCCTGCTATCGCGACAAATGGGATTCCCGCAGCTGAAGCGTACTCCAACTGCTTCCCCAATTTTTTTCCCATCGAATCTGTTTCCACAGCTATTCCCGCGCTTCGCATTTTCTGCGCAACCCCAATCGCATAACTTTTGGAAGTCTCATCCACATTTGCGACAAAAACTTTTTTCGCGGCAGGCAGGACAAAAAGATTTTTCTCATCCATATATTGGATTAATCTGCTTAATCCAAAGGAAATTCCTGTGGCAGGCAAGTCTGGCCCGCCGAAACTTTTTATCATCCTGTCATATCTTCCTCCGCCGCCGAGGCTGAGTTTCAAATCCCTTGTCGCCACCTCGAAGACGAGACCTGTGTAATATTCCAAGCCTCGCACAAGCGAGATGTCGAATTTGAGTTTATTGGAAATATTGTAAATTTTTGAAAGCTCCATCATTCTTATTATCTCATCATATCCTTCCATATTTTTCAGCTTCCCAAATTCTTCAGAAACTTTTTCCAGATTGCTGACAACATCTTTCGCGATTTTCTTGTCAAATCCTTTTTCCGCCAGCTCTTTTTCCACGCCCTCCTTTCCAATCTTGTCAAGCTTGTCAATAATCCTGAACCAGTCGTCCAAGTTTTTTTCCTGCGCGCCTTTTGAAATTAGGAAAGTCTTCAGGAGGTTGCGATTATTAACGCGGATATAATAATTCTTTATTCCAAGCTTGTCCAAGCATTCGCAGAAACATGCCAAGCATTCCACATCAGCCTCAACCTGCGGGGAGCCTATCGTGTCGATGTCAAGCTGGTAGAACTCGCGCCAGCGCATCGCCTGCGGATTGTCATATCTCCAGACCTTTCCGAAGGCGTAGCGCTTGAAAGGCTTTTGCATATTCGGATTGTTCGCGACGAATCTTGCAAGCCCGACCGTCAAGTCGAAGCGCAGTCCCAGATCCCTTCCGCCCTTGTCCCTGAAAAAATAAATCTCGTCCTTCACCCCTTCCCCGCCTTTCGCTGCCAACAATTCGAAATTCTCGAACGCCGGCGTTTCCAGCGGAGCGAAACCGTACTTCTCGAAAACCTTCCTGCAGGCGTCAAACACGAACAGTAATTTTCTCATCTCCTCGGGCGCGATGTCCCTCGTTCCCTTCGCTGGCTGGAATTCTGTCATGTTAAAATCTTGATTACCTTGTCTTATATTCTTTTTCATCTTTGAACACCACTTTGAAATTTCCCAATATGATATAATTGTTTGTTTCGAAACGAATATCTTTCGAGTTGTATTTTTTCGTGAACTTCTTCACCTTTCATATTCTATCACCTTTTTTATTTTTCTTGCTGCCGCCATCCATAACAGCCTTTACACAAACCAGAACCTTCGAGCCGAAATCGAGAGAAAGCCTCTTCCGAAGGAAGGCGGGAACGATTATCCTTCCGCGCTCGTCAAGAATCGCCGAGAAAATATAGTCGGAACTGCAAGAGTCAGCATCTTCTAAAGGCTTTTTTCCGCGCGCACGCTCAGTGAAGGCGCGCACCCGTGAAGTTTATCGCCCGACATAATTGCACCAAAACTCTATTCTCAATAAAGCTATTTAAGGCTATGTGGGAAAATTACGCGCTAAAGAAACTGATTTTTCCGCAACTGTTGTTGATTAATGCAGCGCACGAAAAGCGAAGCTTTTCAGCGGAGCCGAAAAACTGAAAGTTTTTCGTGCCAAATGAAAAATCGCTGCAGAAAAATTTTAAAAGTTGCGAATTTGCAAAAAGAAGGTTTTCGGATTAGGATAATTTTTCAATATAAAAATCAGTTACGCAGAAAACACTTTATTAAAAGTATAGTTCGAAATCTTTTTATCCTGCGGAACAAAATAAGGACTATGCCCCATTACAGATGGCACCTGTTGGGTGCGATAGGAGTCTTCTTTGCGATTCTTCTCTTGCTAAGATACGCGCAGGTTGGGATGGGTTTCGCT
>DAIDAN010000053.1 GCA_027310605.1 Candidatus Aenigmatarchaeota archaeon
ATAGTAACTCTCGCCGAGCTTCTGTTTAAGAAACTGTTCTGCCGCATTTATGGATTTCTGGTCTGACGTCCCCAGTTGTGTAACTTTTACAGGAGGGCCAATAGTTCCTGTGCCAGAGGAAACACTCTGTCCGGATTCCTGCGCCAAAAGCAGAGGCATTCCTGCAAGCAAAATAAAAACCGCAATTAAAGCTGAAATATTTTTCTTGTTCATGCCAAAAATATTAAATCTATATATATATAAACTTACTGATTTCATTCGGTTTTAACCGAACAATATTTTATCCGCCAGCCGCAGCCAGCTCCTGGTCAATAACAGTCTTGAACTCGTCGAAGGGCTGCGCGCCTTCCACTTTTCTTCCGTTTATGAAAAAAGACGGGGGTCCGCTCACTCCCGCGGCAATCCCGTCGTTGAAGTCTGCTTTCACGATAGCCGCTGCGGCAAGATGACATAAAGCCATTGATATCAACTCATTACGAATCGAAATTAAATGTCTACAGATATGAATTCGCGTTTTCCGCGCCGTTTTTATTTTTTTCTTTTGAAATGAAAACCGCTTTTATTTTTTAATAATCTGAAAATCGCATATGTTGCATTTTTATTATACAAATATTTTCGATTTTATTTTAAAAGATTTTTCATCATAACCATTATCAACATCAGTTGCGGAAAAATCAGCTCTTGAGAAGCTTATTGCCTGTTTCATTTTCGCGTTTCGCATATGCCTTTATTTTGAAATATTGCTATTGCGAAAACCGATTATAAAAAAATCAGAAACCAACAGTTGCGATTGTCTTGTTTTTTTCGGAATCACGCGGTCGCGTTCACAGTCCTGTTCAGGCTCAGGTCATAGTATATGATTCCGCGCAGCGCCTGCATGCCCCTGAAAACATACCAGCCGTCCTTCTCTATCGAGCCCACCTGCTTCCAGATTCCCTGCAAGCCCTCGTAATATTTCGCGTCAGGCGATATTAATATCGTGGGGACTTTCGTTATGTTGTACAGCGAGGCAAGCCTCGCGCCTTCCGTGGAATTCACATCATAGCTGCTTATTCCGCTGAAAACCATCCCGTATCCGCTTTTCAGTATGCCTTCCTGGATTGAAACATTGTAGCAGGAAACGCACGCGCTGTCCGCCAAGTTTATCAGCTTCACCCTTCCGAATTCCGCCCCCGTTGAAGGGTCGACAAAAGGCGCGCCGTATCGCAGCACAAGCGTGCCGTCGCTTTCCACAGTGCCGATCTGGCTCCAGAAGCCTATGCTGGCTTTTTTGGTCTCGCCTGTTATCAGCATTGAAGGGATTTTCGTGATGTTGTATTTCGATATGAGCTGCTTCCCTTCCGCGCTTGCGTAATCAACCGTCCTCTTGGAGGCATTCACATTAAGCTGAGCGAGCGCCCTGTCAACTGTCGAGATGTCGAAGCAGTCCGTGCAGCCTTGCGCGAGTATTTTCGTCACCTGCAAATTCGCGGGCCTTGCAGCCTCCTTTGAAAGCGCAATCTTCCCGCTCAAAATCGCGTTCGAGCTGTAAACAAGATAGGAGGCGTAAACGATTATCGCAAGAAATACCAGGGCCAGCGCAATCAATACCTTTTGGATATTCGAATCCTTCTTATGGGCGCGATGCGCCCTTTTCCCCTGATGCTCGTGATGTTTTTCTTTTTCCATAATGAAAACCTTCGCTTCAACGATAATCTGCGCCTTGTTCTAATATTCGTAAGCTTTACATCGATTGTAAAGCTTTATTAATATATGGATATATAAACCTTTCTGCAAGCGGATACTTTTATTCGGAAGTATTTATATCTTTTCAATTTTATGGCTCTGTAGAAATCCCGCGATATGGATTGAACATCCATTGTCAGAACGACCGTAATACCACTTAATACGAAGGCTTTTATCAGCGTATTACTATGAAACACATTCCATAATGGGGATTTCTACAGAGCGCAATTTTGAAGATTCCCGCATAGATGTGATTTGATGAAGGACAGGAATTCTTTGCGCAATGCCGCGGGCCTGAGCCCGCTTGAAAACGATGTTCTTAATCTCATATGGAAGAGAAGCGGCGGGATGCGCGCGCGAGAAGTGCACGCGAAACTCCGCAAGAAAGCGGCGCCCACGAGCGTCGCGGTGATTCTCAAAAGGCTTTGCAGCAAAGGCGCCCTGGTCAGAAAAAGCGAGACGGGAAGGGGCGGGACTCATTATATTTATTCCGCTGTGCCGAAGGAGAGCTTTCAAAAGTCCCAGATAGCGGGCGCGGTCGACAGGCTCGTGGCGAGCTTCGGCTCCGTAGCCGTGAACTACTTCAACGAGAAATACGGGAAGAGGAAGAAATAAAAAATGAAGCGACAAAACCATCGTAACTGATTTTAATGATTAATTATTCGCGATATGGTTTTCGTATTAAGATTTTTTTTCAAAAAAATAAAACATAACGCACGAAAACGCAAAAAAGCTGGTAATGATGATAGAGCATCTTTGGGATTGCGCGGTTTTGTTTTTTCTCGACCCGGTAAAGATGTCAATAGCCTCGGCGGCGATAATAACAGCAATCGCGATTTTCGCCCTGCTGAAGAACGGCGCTTGGGCGCGGATGAAGTGGAAAATCGCCGCGATATACGCCCATCTTTCCCTGCTGATTTTTCCCATAATTTTTTTCGCGCTTACCATGCACTGCAGGGCGGACTGCAACACGCCGCTTGTCAATATGGCTCTCTACTCGCTGCCGCTTTCGGTGGCGTTCGCCTCATTTGCGGGATTCGTGGCGATACCGTTCTTTCTTTTGCGAACGGGGCATGAAATAAGGTCCGGGCATGCTTTCGGGTTTGTGAAAAAACAGTCCGCGAAGCTGCGGATAAAGGCTCCGAGGATTTATGCCACAAAAGCGGGCAGGGCAGTCGCATTCTCCTTCAAGTCCTTCTTTTCCGCCATTTTTGTCTCGGAAAAGCTCCTGGCATTGCTGGGCAGGAAGGAGCTCGAGGCTGTGCTGCTGCACGAGCTTGCCCACATAAGCTCCAAATCCTCCCTGTTCAAGGTGTCCGCGCTCCTGATGAGGTTCTCGCCGCTTGCCATATTCAGGCCGTTCGGCGGCGACCTCAGCCTCGAGGAGAAAAAGGCGGACGGGCTTGTTGTTAAAACACAAAAGACGAAAAAATATTTGCTGTCTGCGAAGAGGAAGATGGAAAGAGAGGGTTGATTTTCATGTTCGGCTCCAGGGATTGCCCAGTCTGCGGGATGAGGCTGAAGAAGGGAAAGGGCGTTGAAAGGTTCGGAAAATTTTTCTGCTCGGAGGAATGCGCAAGGGAGTACGGGAAACAACACGGTAAGGATTGAATTTCATGGCGCAGGAACGCTATATTCCGCGTGATGTTCTTTTTTAATTCAAACCATATCGATACCTGTATCTTTTTATACTCCGCAGCCTTAAGCCTTACAAATCCACGAAAAGCTCCGCTTTTCGGGATGCCGAAAAACCGCAGGTTTTTCGTGCATACTGTAAAGCTTTCGTGATAAAAATGAAAGGCACAATAACAAAAAAACAGAGCGAAACGCAGGGCAAAGCAATTTCAGGGATAAACGCTGCCGCAGGCGGGGCCGGCATAATAAGCGCGCACAATGTCTGCCACGCGGTTTGCGAAGGGCTGGTCGGGATTGCCGCAGTCTTCGGGATAACGGGAATCGGGATGCCTCTCGCCTTCCTGACGGACTACAACATTTATTTCTGGGCGATGGCTCTCGCTTTTTTGCTGTTTGGATTTGCAATCCTTATCAGGAAAAGATGCATCTCGAAGAACATGATGCTGTTCAACAGCGGAATCGTCTTGATAGGCGTTCCGTTTTCATTCCTGTCGCCCGCGCTTCCCGTCTTTTGGGCTGCTGGCTCGTTATTAGTTTTGTTCAGCGTTTACAGGTTTTTAAAAGGCAGAATCGCAAAAAAGAAAATTCCGCATAAGATAATTATGAAGGGCTATGATGAAAAATCGCGGGAGATAAAAAGAGAAAAAAATAAAACAGCGAATCCTTAAGAAAGGGTTTTCAGATTAATATAATACAAAAAATAAAACCAGAACTGCTGAAAGTGCCGCCAAATTTAAAAAAGGTGAGAACCATGGCAAGCAAGAAAACAAAAAGCAGAATTAGGAAGGAAAACATTCTGCTCTGCGGGATTGCAGCCGCGGCTGCCGCCATTCTCGTCTGGGCTGTTTTCAGCTTTTTCAGCACAGGCGCCGGCAGCGCGAACTACAACTACTACCAGCAGAAGAACGCGGGCGGGTGCGGCGATTTGACTGATGCAGGAAATGTCCAGCATCTCAGCCACCATCCTTCGCAGTACGCTGACTGCATAAAGCAGGTGTCCCCGCAGATATTCAAGCAGGACGGGCGTTGACAAAAACACTTTCATGCAGCAGAACGGGATAAGATAGAATTCCGTAAACACATTATGAGCATTATATATCTTATAAAACATATATAAGAGTGTATAAAATCTTATAAATTTCCAAAAAACCATATTTTGTCTGCATTATGGAC
>DAIDAN010000054.1 GCA_027310605.1 Candidatus Aenigmatarchaeota archaeon
CGAGGGAGCCGCCGCTCCGGAAGGATTGCCAGAAAGCAAAAAAGCAAGGCTTCCGACAAGAAGCCCTGTTGCGATTACAGCCAAAAGCGCTTTTTTATTCGCTGGCATTTTATCATCCTGGTTTTTTTGAATTCCTGAAAGCTTTACAAACTGTGTAAAGCTTTAGAGCCGCAAGTATATAAGCTTTCATCCGCGCCTTCCAAACGAATCCTCCTAGACCCCCATCCCGATTCTCAACAGCCCGCGGAAGCCCATCGGCAAGCCGAGAATCAGGATGGCGATTTTGAGCCATGCGCTGAATTCCGCGTCCTTTGAATACCTGTCTATGAGCAGCAGCGCGGCAAGCACTACTCCTATTTTCACGGGAAAGATTATCCAAGAGCCGAGAAAGCTTTCCGCTGCAAAATTCACGGGCATCTGCGCCGCATACCCGAAAAAGACGGTGCCCACAAAATTCTGCGAGGCATCCATCGCTTGCGAGAATGCAATTCCCGCGTTTGTCTTGCTGAATCTTGGGAACAGGAAATGCGCTCCGGAAAAGACGGCAGCCCAGGCCGCAAACAAGCCGAGTATCATTATTGCCGCTGTCCAATTTTCTATCCCTATGAGCGCGACCTGCGCCAAATCAAACAGGACAAGCGCGCTCCCGATTCCAAGCATGAAAACCCAGTAGGGCTTCTTGAACTTTTTTTCCGCAGCTATGGACAGCAGCAGGGACAAGAGCGTTATGAAAAAAACCGTTATGTAGATTCCCGGGGACATGAAAAAGAACCCCTGATAAAAGTTCGCGTCCTTCAGCGCCCGCGTGATTCCGCCGAATATTATGAAAGGCACGAGGGACAGCATGAAAACATTGTCAATCTTGAAATTGATTCTTTTCAGCAGATATTCATAAACAAGATAAACCGCCGCAGCGAAAATTATCCCGTAGGTCGCTATGCCCACAAGAGTGTAATGATGCCCCATCACGCTCAAAAAATACTCGTCTATGATTCCCATTTTAATCACATCATATTTTCTCGTACATTTTCTGCACATATTTTTCCACGGGCTTGAAGGAAAGCAGGCGTGCCACCAGCCTTATCTTCCACAGGCTCGTTTCGGGCAGCATTTCCTGCATCTTGAGCAGCAGCTTATACCGCTTCCTGTATTTCAGGACAAGGTTCTCGTAAACCCTCATTCCGCTGCCCAGGCTTGTTTCGCCGTCAATAACCTGCTGGATGATTTCCCCGCACTTCAAGCCGAAGATGATGGACCTTCTTATCCCCTCCCCTGTCAGTGGAAGGGTCTGCCCTGCGCCGCAGCCCGCAACGAAAATATTTCCGACGCACGGCCGCTTGAGCGAATAGCAGAAATATCCGCCGTGAACTTTTCCCATTTTCACATTATGATTATCCGTAAACTTTCTCAGATTCTGCATCAGGTTTGTTTCACCCGCATAGCTGGCAACCCCGAACCTTGATTTTTTTCCCGCGGGAAAAAGCCAGGCGGCGCCATTGCCTATTATCTTCCTGTCAATAAAAAACCTGAGCTTGTCGTCCTCAAAAGGGACTTCCGTCTCTATTCCAAAGCTCATCATGCCGCCTTTAACATAATTTTCGTCCACAGATTTCGCAAGCACCGCGGGCCAGCCCGAGCAGTCAACGATTATCCTTGCCTTGAAATTTCCCCTGTCCGTGATTATCTTTCCTCCCTTGGCGCCTGATGCGGAAGCCTTCACGAAATCCGCGGAGCTTTGCCTGAAAAGCGTCCTGCAGAATTTTTTGTAATCTATGGTGCAATACCTGTCATAAAGCGGGATGTCGATTTCCCTGCCCCCGACATGAAAGGCGGCGGTGTCAAACTCCTGCAAGATGGAATTTTCGCAGCCGATTTCTTCCATGGTCTTTACGAGCGTTCCGCACGCGGAGGTCTGATGGCTGCCTATGTCTTTCCTGTCTATGAGAAGGGTGCTCCCGCCGAGCTTGCTTGCAACCGAAAGCCCTGCAAAACTCGCGCCCACTATGGCAACATCGTATTGCATTAAATCATCCTTTGCAAATGCATCCGTATGCCTGCCTGATAAGATTCATCGCATACTCCAAATCGTCTCGGGTTGCAACTGTAAAGACCTTGTCAAATGTCCAAGACGGAGTTCTTTCAATGTTTTTTGCAATGCCTTTCTTATCAATGAAAGACTTGTCGCATTTTAGGTGAACTTCCAAACGGTTTGGAAGAATCTTTATCGTGCAAAAGTTCTTCAGCGGAGAAGTTTGGTATGTAATCCAGTCTTTCCTGGATTTCTCCTTTACGTTTGGCAATGAACAGATTTGTCTGCTTAACATCGAGAAAATATCTTTCATATTTTCATCAGTTTTATCAAGATGCTTTTCTATCGGAATGGTTGTCCATTTGAATGTCCATTTCTTGGATTCGTTCTCGAGAGCCTCCTTCGTGAAAGTGGTAAATTTGTGAATATAATTATTTCTGGAATCGACAAAAGTCTCAAATGGCACAGCTATCACTTCCGTGCCATCCTGCGAAAGCATATTGACAACTTCCCCCAATTTTTCAGAGATGCTGTCAATAAGTATGATTATGCCGAATCGGCTGCTGATTATTTGCTGAATCTTGGCCAAATCTGCCTTTGATTCCTGCTGCATGATTTTTTTGTAGAACTCAGCAGCAAGATGATTGTGTGTTTCATTGTTGTTCATAGCCAGCTTAAACCGGTTTATTTGGTTTGATATGTGATGTATTATGTCATGCGTGCTCAATTCGACTTCCATTATGTAAACTTTGTTGCGCTTAAAATCCAACAGCAAACCGTCAGGGATTACTGATATGCCTTTCGCGCTTGTCAGTTTCTTTTTGCTGTCGATATAGATTGAATCTCTCCCGAAAATCTCTTTTGAATGCTTTATGACAAGGTTCTCCAATTCCTTTTCTGATTTATAGCTGTATAGCCGGAAGCTGTTATTATCCGAAATAATCAGCGTTTCGCCTTCCTTTTCCATAAAATCGCCTTTAAGAATTCTCGCTTGCGATATCCTTCCGATTTTCATCCGGTTTTCATCGCCCATCCTTCCTGCACCGCCTTTTTCGATATCTCGGAGACCCTCTGCACTTTTGCGTTTCCGTTCGCATCAAGAATCTCGACCACGAGATCCTCCTCTTCGATGATGCAAGGCTTCTTATAGTAATCATGCACATGGTTGAAATCCAGAACCCCGTAATCCTCGGTTTTTATGCCCGCATGGCAATTTACAAGCGGATTCCCGGTCTCGGGCGCGGTGCCGACTTGAACGCAATTCCTGTCGTACACCCCGATGCCGCTGAATTTCACCCCGAGCTTTGCGTTCGGAATGTCGCGCATGTTCGTTATGACTCCGTCAAACATGTCCCCTTTTGCAGCAAGACCTGCCGAACCGGCCGCGGCGTTCCCGTTGCTGCCGCCCAGCATTGCAAAAATTACCGCGGAGGCGATTCCGATTATTGCCAGGACCAAGATAGCCAGACGCAGCCCCTTCCCCTTGCTTTTCCTGTGTTTCGCGGCTCCGCTTTTTTTGCTTTTCATATCGCTGCGCCTTATTTTATGATAATTATTATTATGCCCTGACAAAAAATATCATTATGAATTGCATTCACAAAAATCAGGACGGCAGTTGAGGCGTGCTCGGCGGAGCGTTGCAGCCGGCACCCCTGAAAATGATTCGTAATTCGGCGCTCCTTCATTTCAATCCATAATGTTTTTTGTTGAAAACAATTTAGGAGAAGTCTATTTACAATCACCTTTTTTATAATTCATCTTATCGCAAATCCTATGAACAGCCCCGCCAGGAAAATAAATGTTGCTCCGAGCAGGAGCTTCCACCTGGTTATTGTTATTTCGCTCATTTCAATCCACCGGGCAGCCCTGCCGGCAATCCGAGAATCTTCATCGCATCAAGCCCTATGTCAAACAGGAGGAAGTCCCAAAGCAGGAATATTGCCAGGACTATAAGCGTTTCCCTGCGCGCATTCGGATACTTGCGCCAATACCAGAACACCGGAAGTATGGTGACAGCCAGATTCATCCATGCCCCGTATTCGACGAACGGCACTTTCAGTTCTATCTGTCCAATTGGTATGTCAGCCTCGCCAATCATTTTTCCTCCCGCCGCCATGAAGCCCGCGTTCAGGCCCTCATGGAATACTCCGCCTTCGTACCACAAATGCCCGAAAATCCCGTTGAAGATTATGAAGGAGCCAAGCACTATCAAAGCCCAGGCCGTGAACTTCCTTATCGTTTCAATCCTTTTCGTGAGCCCGCCGACCGCATTGACTCCCAATATCCCGAGAACCGTCAGGAAAAGCAGCGGGACAACCCTTCCTATCCCGTTCACCGCCATCAGTATAGCCCCCTGCGCCATGCTGCCTGTCGTGGCCGCAAAGGTAAGAATAATATAGG
>DAIDAN010000055.1 GCA_027310605.1 Candidatus Aenigmatarchaeota archaeon
AGCAAGTTCTATGGCGAGTCAGAAGAAAATTTAAGAAGGGTTTTCGAGGAGGCGCAGAAGAGCGCGCCCGCTATAATTTTCATCGACGAGATTGACGCGATAGCGCCGAAAAGGGAGGAGGTCACGGGCGAGGTCGAGCGCCGCGTTGTCTCGCAATTGCTGACATTAATGGACGGCCTGAAGTCGCGCGGAAAAGTTATCGTGCTCGCCGCGACTAACAGGCCTAACGCGCTTGACGAGGCGCTGAGAAGGCCGGGAAGGTTTGACCGGGAGATAGAGATTGGGGTTCCAGACAAGAACGGGAGAAAAGAAATCTTGAAAATCCACACGCGAAGCATGCCGCTTTCCGAGGATGTGAACCTCGACGGGCTTGCGGAGAAGACTTACGGCTATGTCGGCGCCGACTTGGCAGCGCTTGCGAGGGAGGCGGCGATGTCCGTGATCAGGAGGAACATGGAGGAGATAAAATCGAAGGAGGAATACCTGCCGAAAATAACGGAAGTCGCGAAGGATTACAGCATCAGGAACCAAAAAGATTTGATGAACGCGACAAAAAATGTTTCCGAAAAATTGCAGAAGATGGAGAAAGAAGCGGGAAAAGCAAAACAGAAGAATGCGCAAAAGGATGACGAGGAAGACGCAGTTCAAACGGAAGCGAAAAAACTTTCCGAGACCCTGAGCGCGCTCGAGATAATGAAGAAGCTTTATGTGAATGCTGGGGATTTCGGCAACGCGCTGCTTTTCGTGCAGCCCTCTGCGATGAGGGAGATAATGATTGAAATCCCGAAAGTGAAATGGGGCGATGTGGGCGGACTCGAGGAGGTGAAACAGAGCCTGAAGGAAGCGGTGGAATGGCCGCTTCGGAATGCGGACAGCTTCAAGCGTCTGGGAATCAGGCCCGCGCGCGGGATTTTGCTTTACGGACCTCCGGGCTGCGGAAAGACCTATATAGCGAAGGCGCTCGCGAACGAGGCTGGCGTGAATTTCGTCGCGGTGAAAGGGCCGGAGATAATGAGCAAGTGGGTCGGGGAGAGCGAGGAGAACATAAGAAAGATATTCAGGAAGGCGAAGCAGGTCGCGCCGTCAATAATCCTGTTCGACGAGATTGACGCGATAGCGCCGAAAAGGGGTCTGGAGGTCGGGGCGCGCGTGAGCGAGCAGATTGTCTCGCAGCTGCTGACGGAGATGTCCGGCATCGAGGAGCTCGAAGGCGTGGCAGTCATCGCTACAACGAACAGGCCTGACATAATCGACTCCGCGCTCCTGCGCCCCGGAAGGTTTGACAAGCTTATCTATGTGCCAGCGCCGGACAGGGAAACGCGGAAAAAGATTTTGGAAGTGCACACGAGAGGCATGCCGATAAAATGGGAGACTGCGGAAAAGGGAAAGAAGGCGGAAGGATACCTGAAGTTCCCGATGAACAGGAATGCCGCAGAAAAAAGCGAAGCTGATTCGAAATCCAAGTTCATCGATAATCTGGCTGACAAGACCGATGGCTACAGCGGCGCCGACCTCGAAGCCGTAGTCAGGGAGGCGGCTATGGAGGCTCTGCGCGAGAGCATGGGCGCGAAGGAAGTCGGCGCGAAACATTTCGAAGAGGCGCTGAAAAAAATAAAGCCTTCCATAACGAAGGACATGTTCGTGCAGTACCAGCGCGCAGTCGAGGACTTGAAAAAAACAAAGCTCGAGGAGGAGGAAAGGGCGAGGTACATTGGGTAAGATAAAAAAGTTTAATCAAAAAATAAAAACAGAAACTTATCTTAAACGCCAAAACCGTCGTATCTGAACTTTATTTTTTATTATTTACAAAACGGTTTTCGTAGCAGAAAAATAATTCAAAATAAAAACAACACACACGAAAACGGCGACATTTATGAATCCAAAGATCGTGCTTTATGTCGCAGGCGCATATTCCGGGAATATAAAGGAGAATATCCAAAAAGCGGAGGAGGCAAGATGCGACGCCTTGTTTGTCATGGCGAACTCGGAAGGCTCGAACGGAGTGAAGAAAGAGATTGAATTCGCCCTGAAATGCGGGATGCCGATTATTCGCGAGAAAGATTTTCCTTCAGAAAAGTTCGCACCTGACGATTTCGCAAGAGTGATAAGTAAAAAATAAAAGTCAAAAAAGGTGATGAGATGATGGATTTGGAAAAATACTTTAAAATAAAGTATCGCACAGACGCTGCAAAAGCCAAAAAGATAATAGACAGGTTTGGCGAAAAAGGCGCGGCCAGCGTTGAGGACGTAGCTGCAGTGTTAAGTCTCGTCAACGAGAAGGATAGCAACGGCATTGCTGCATATTTCAAAACAAAAGGTTGCGGACAAGCGTTTGATAATTATGTAACGAAAATTGTGGAAAGGGAGAAGTTGAGAAGTCAGCTTAAGACAGAATATGAAAATATGATTCTAAGGATAGAAAAAAAATTTGATGAATCCGATGATGAAGTGCCTGAAGAAATTTATCCTCAATTAATGGGAATAAACTATCCTATTGAAGAATTTCTTGAAGAATATCTTTACAACGATGAAGATAACAGCCTTTTTGTTATTGAAAGACATATAAGGAATCTTAAGGAAGCCGTAAAAAACGTGTCGGCTTTTAACATTGTCGATAAAAAGGAGCAGCTAATTAAAAAATAAAAGGTGATTTAAAATGACAGTGCAGCAGCAAAAAGAGAGGATGAATGTTTCGGTTGACCACAGCGAGCCCGGATTTTTCTCGGACAATGTCGCGGTCTCGCACACGCCGATGAAGTTCGTGGTGGATTTCGCGCAGGTCACGCCGCGCTTCGACTCGGTTGCGGGGCAGCGGCAGCAGTCGCTCGCGATAAAGCACAAGACCATAATTCTCGACCCGCAGGTCGCGAAGGATTTTTTGAATGTGCTGAAGGAAAATCTCGGCAAGTACGAGAAGAATTTCGGCGCGATAAAGGTGCCGAAGCCCGCCAAGCAGAGCGCGAAATCGGAAAAATCCGTTATATCGGAAGCGGACGCGAGCAGCAGGTACATAGGGTAATACGATATGAATTGAAAACCGATACGAAACAAATTCAGGAAGGAACGCATTGGCGAGCACTTGGCGGCAGTCGCGTCAGCGTTCCTGCAAACTGGTTCATATTGTAAATCAAGTGGTAATGAGAGGTGTAAAATACGAATTGGGAAAAGCTTGCAGACAGGGAAACGGTGAGAAAAACTATGAAGGCCCTGGAAAGCCGCGGGATAAAAGCCGAGCTCGCGGAAAACAAGGAAGCTGCGCTGGAAAGATTGAAGAAGATAATTCCAGCAGGCGCGGAAGTGATGACCGGCGGCTCAACAACGCTTGAGCAGATAGGCTTCGTGGGTTTGCTGAAGTCGGGAAAGCATCCTTGGAAAAACCTGAAGGATGAAATCCTTGCGGAAAAGGACCCGGCAAAGCAGGCGGAGCTTCGCAAGAGAAGCGTCACTTCCGAATATTTTCTCGGGAGCGTTCACGCGGTCACGGAGACCGGCGAGATTGTTGTCGCGAGCGCCACAGGCAGCCAGATTCCAAGCTATTCTTTCACATCCGAAAATGTGATATGGGTCTTGGGAACGCAGAAAATCGTGCCGAATCTTGAGCTGGGGCTGAAGCGCGTGCGCGAGCATTCGCTGCCGCTGGAGGACAGGAGAATGAAAAGCATCGGCTATGCGGGCAGCACGATTGGAAAGATACTGATATTCGAGCGCGAGATTATGGAGCGGAAGCTGACTCTGATTTTCGTGAACGAGAAGCTCGGGTTCTGATATCAATATGGATTGAATTCAATAATCAAACGGCTCGTTCGGCGGAGTGCCCAGATAGCGCAATCTGACTGATTCGTAATGCCAGCGTTCCCGCAAATGATTGATAATGTCATTACTTCTTTTTCCTGATTCGTAATGTTATTTTATTAATCGCAAACTCCAATAGTAGCATGATACGATACTTAGAAGGGAGATATCGGAACCGTAGGTTCTAATTATGCATCTCGAAAAATTCTCGGACGAATTCGGGCCGGAAAAAGTGATGGAGGTTTACAACCCGAAAAGCGGGCTGAAGGGAATTCTTGTCATCGACAACACCGCTCTCGGACCCGGAAAAGGCGGAATAAGAATAACACCAACCGTTGATGTTGAAGAAGTCTTCAGGCTCGCGCGGACCATGACCTGGAAGTGCGCGCTCGCCGGGCTTCCTTTCGGGGGGGCAAAGTCCGGAAT
>DAIDAN010000056.1 GCA_027310605.1 Candidatus Aenigmatarchaeota archaeon
GCGCTACTCCTACCTCATTTCACTCCCGCTCGCGCTTGCGTTCGTCTTCTACGCGAGGGAGTTCCTAGTCCTGTTCGCGAAGTCATATTCTTCCGACGCTTTCACATTCCAGCTGCTGGCGATAGCCTATCTTTTTTTCGGGCTCGGGAGCATAATGACAGGCGTGCTGTATTTTGCGGGAAAGCCGAAGCTCAACAGGGACATAAGTCTCTTTTCCGGAATTGTTAATGTCGGCTTGATATTTGCGCTCGCGCCTTTCCTCGGAATAACGGGGGCTGCAGTCGCGTTCCTGGTTTCAGGCGGGCTTCTTTTTTTCGCGGGGCTTTGGCACGCGAGAAAGCACATCGGGATGCGGACAGGGGTTGGAAGCATCGCGAAAATCGCGGCAGCTTCCGCGGTATTTGTTGCGGTATTGATAATTTTCGGGACTGCAGGCTTTTCAGGAACAGCGAAAACGATCTGGATTGCAATCTCGCTGCTTTCCGCTTCCGCTGCGTATTTGGCATCGCTCCTGCTCCTGCGGTTCTTCGGCGGCGTTGACATTCGCGTGATAGGGGCGTTCGAGCACAGGATTCCGAAACGGTTGAAGCCTTTCGTAGCGCTTATATTGAAGCTGATAAGAAAATATTCGAACAAGGAATGATTGGTGAGTTATAATGCAAAACCGCCGCAGCTGATTTTTATTTTTTGTTTTAAGAGTATGGTTTTCAATCCCGATAAAAATAAAAATCAAAACATACGAAAACGCTGGAGAATATTGAAATGATTGTCGCAATATAATGAAAAATAAAACTTATGATAAAACAAACGCCGGAAGAAAAAACATTGTTGGCGAAAAAAATGATATCGATAATAATCCCGACGAAGAACGAGCCCTACATAAACCTGCTCATTGAGGTTGACAAGAGCGATGAGCCGCCGAAGCTTCGCTAATATTTTCCCTTTTGAAGAAATAAAGCATCATCGCAGCAAGCGCCGCGAATGAGACGA
Source organism: Candidatus Aenigmatarchaeota archaeon (assembly GCA_027310605.1). Classification (GTDB taxonomy): domain Archaea; phylum Aenigmatarchaeota; class Aenigmatarchaeia; order Aenigmatarchaeales; family DAIDAN01; genus DAIDAN01. Next base: position 991 of record DAIDAN010000056.1, read on the forward strand.
CATAAAAAGCCGCATTCTCTTTTTTTGGCATAAACGAAAGCTTCGTATCGCATGCTCCGGTCTCGTTTGCGTCAGCCTCGATAAACCCGTTTTTGTCCGGCCGCAAAATCAGGGGCTTTCCGCCAATCTCCGCATTCCAATCGCTGTCATAGCTTTCCTTTATCGAAAGCGTTCCGGGTGAGCACGCAAATCTTATTTCTATCCTGTTGTCAGTTCTTGAGAGGGAATAGTTCACACCGCTTCCGTTTATCTCGACATAGGAAGGCTCGGGAACAACTGAAAAAACCGCGAACCTGTCCGTTTCATTTATCTTCCTGAAGCGGCCGCTCGAATTGAAATAATTCAGATATTCGGGATAATATTTGTTGACAACCGCAGTCCTGACGAACCCTGAATTGAAAAGATCGTAAATGCCTTCGGGCGTTTCGTTAAGCGGGTTGCTTATTCTTTCAAGATAGGGATATTTCGTGTCTTTCAGCCCGGCCGCAAGCTGCGACTGGGGAAACCAGCCTGATGCAATCTCCTGCCCTTGCATTGGCGCGACAAGCGTGAATTCCATTATGCTCGAGCCGCAGCCGCCCGGCAGGCAAAGCGCATACGCAGGCGGATAATACATCACCCTGCTCTCTGCCTGCGGCACATCCCATGCCGCGTGCGTGTCAAGAAAGAACAGCGGCTGGAAGCTGAAAAAAACAGCCGCGAAAATAATGGCAGCCGCCAGCGCGAGCGCGAACAGTGCTTTTTTCCTGCACGCCATGTCCGCAAAAATTACCGCAACAGGCAATGAAAGGAAGATGAGAACCCGGTTGTATGTCGAGAAAAACACAACGGAGCCTATCATCAGGAGCGTGAGCATGAATGGAAGAGCTTCCTTTCCCCTGAACTTCAGTGCCGCGATTAACAAAGCCGAAAAAAGGAGAAGGATTATCCCGAACCTCGCGAACCCGAGATGGAAGACCGCATTAGCAAGAAAGTCCGAGATGGCAGGGAACGGCTTCAAAAAATTTTCCCCCGTAAACTTGAGCAGGAAGGGGAAAAGCCAGAAACCCGAGACAAGCAAGCCGAGCGCGGCAGGCTTTATCAGAATCTTCCCGTATCTTGCAAGGGCCCAGAAAAAGACAAGAAGGAGGCTGAGCAGCGCGGTAAGCTGATGGACGAGAACGGATATTCCGAGAAACAGCGCCGCGAACAGCATGTCTTTTTTCCCGCCGTTCTCCGCATAGCGCCTGAAATGCCTCCAGACAAGCAGCGAAAAGAAGATGTTTATTATCGTGACATACGAGCCGTTCCAGAAATAGTAGATGTTTATCGGGAAGAAGGAGAACAGCAGCACGGAAAGCGCCTTCTGCCTGCCGCTCCATCCAAACTCGCGGACGAAAAGGTAGAACGCTATCGGCGTGAGTGCAAAGAAAAAGTTTATCACAATCTTATATGCTATTACCGAGTTTGAAAAAAGCGCGAAAAAGCTTCCGAACAGATAATTGAGCGGGGCATAATAATCAAGGCTTGGATAGCCTTCGTACCAAAAATTGTCCCAATAAATGTTTCCCGCTCCTGCAAGCCAGATTCTGTGCATGTACGCGATAGAGTCTGTCCCCTGCAAAAGGTCGTTGTTAAGCGGATATGAGACAACCAGTCTTCCTATGACAGAAACCGCGAGAGCCAGCAAAATTATTTTTGCAGAAAGAGTTTTTCGCATTTTCATAAATTATGTTGAAAACTATCTTATTAATAATAAAGTGAAGATGCCTATCAGAATTTGCAAGCCAACCAGCGCCGCAACAACCTGCTTCTCCGTGAGCGGCCGCAATTTCATCACCGCGTGCGTGAGCGAATATATTTTCGGATATGGCGCTTTCAAAGTTCCGTCAGGCTGGAGTATTCCGAAAGACTCTGCCTTGAACTTCGAGCGCGCCTTCAGCGCGAATTCAATGAACCAGAGCGCAAAAACATACAGCGCGAATTTTTCCATGCCGCCTATTATCGCAACCACGGCCGTGACAGCGCCTATCGCATAAGGCACGCTGTCTCCCGGCATTATTTTCGCGGGATACTTGTTGTAGAAGAGGAACGCAAGAAGCGCTGCCGCAAAAGTGAAGGCTATCATTGCCGCGGCAATGCTGTTGTGGAAATATCCGTACAAGCCGAGCGTTGAAAGAAGGACAAACCCCAACCCGGATTCAAGCCCGTTCATTCCCGCGAGCATGTTCGTCGCGTTCGAGGCGCCGACAATCGCTATCGGCACAATCAACAGGGGGAAAAATATGCCTATGTTCAGCTGCCCTATAATGGGCGCTGTTATCGACGAATCCCCCGCCATTATCGCCATCAGCGGAATCGCCGCTGGCAGCGTGAGGAGCGGCTTCTGCCACTGCTTCAATCCGATGCGCTTCAGGTTTCCGAACCTGTCAACCTTTTCCTTTCTCGTGAGGCTGCTCAAGTCGTCGAACATCCCGATTATCGTTATTATGAGAATAGTTGTTATCCCCGCGAAAAGCTGAACAAGGTTCTGGACTTCCCCGTACAAAAAAACCTTCACCCAGATGTAAAAAAATATTCCCGCGAGAAAGCCGGTCAGCACCGCAGGGCCTCCCATCTCCGCTATCGAAGGCTTGTCTTTTTTTTGAATATCCCTTCCCGTGATGCCAGCTGCCTCGAGGAAGCGGATGAACTTCGGGGTTATGAAGAGCGCTGCCGCGAACGAAATCGCAACAGCAAGAACCATTGAAATCGAGACTGGCATAGGAAATAAATAACGAACAGGATTTAAAAAGATTAGGAAAAACGATACGGCTTGAGTTGAGAAACATCATTATGACTTGATTTGAAGACGCTGATAACAATATTCGCGCAAACAGCTTTATAGCCGTTCTGATTATGAATCAATCCTTAATGAGAATTAACTGAAAGCTACAACCTTACCGTTTTTGTAATCTTTCATCGCCAACTTCAATGCTTTCATATCTTCTTTCGACGGCTTCTCGATTTTCATAAATTATAATGCACATTCAAAATATTTAAGCTGACTTTTTCCATACTCATTATGTCCTTCGAGTTCGGCGTCATCGCCGCTTTCGGCGCTATGCTCTTCTGGGGTTTCGGCGATTTCCTGATACAGCGCTCAGCGCGCAGGATAGGCGATGTTGAATCGCTCGCGTTCATCAGCATAATCGGCGCGCTCGGGCTTTTTC
>DAIDAN010000057.1 GCA_027310605.1 Candidatus Aenigmatarchaeota archaeon
GAATGAAGATGTTGCTGCAAGAATATTTTCCTTGAAGCTCGCGGAAGACATTGCGCATGGTTGGTATATGATTAACATGATTCCGAGCGGAAACCTCACAAAGATTTTCGAGGACATTGAACAGTTTAAGATAAAACCGAAAAATCTCTCAAGAGATTTGGAAATTTTGTTTTTGGGAAACGCAGGCAAAAAGAAATTGATAGAAACCGCAGAGAAATTGTCCGATGTAACATTGAAAAGATTGGGCGGGCATTTGCCAAAAGACATTGTTATGGGAAAAGAAAAGGTTTTGTGAAGATTCTTATGTGCACAAAAAGCGGAGCGTTTTGGCATGCCGAAAAACTGAAGGTTTTTCGTGCACAGCACAAAAAACTAATCGCGGCGCTCGCGCTTTTGCTGGCATTCAGCTTTCTCGGCATTCCCGTTCCCGACTGGCTTTCCGCGGCCGTGAACTCGCTGTCAGGAATCATCATGGCAGTGGTAGCGGGACTCTCGAAGCTCGCCGCCTTCATCCAGCTGTTCGTGCGCTTCTGATTCGATACGAATCAGTTCATTATGACTTTGCACGAAAACGCTGCGCGTTTTCGGCATGCCGAAAATCCTGCGGATTTTCGTGCAGATTTGCAGGAGCGCTTGTTCGGCGTTTAATTTTTCAGCTCTAACCGCCGTAATGACTTTCTGTGGTTATGAATCGTAATGAAAGCCGTTTTCAATTATCGGGTTCAAGTCATAATTGTGGATTCTGTTTTGTATTCTGGAAAAGCTTATTTAAAACTCCTATATTATATCTTATATCATTCTGGAAGGTGAAGCGATTTGACAACAATCATAATAGCTGAAAAGCCCGATGCAGCGGAGAGGATTGCGCTCGCGCTTGCTGAAGGCAGGCCGAAGAAGAAGGCGAGCAACTCTGGCGTGAGCTATTATGAGTTTGAAAGGAACGGGAAAAAGCACATCGCGGTCGCAGCTGTCGGACATTTGTTCAATTTGAAACAGAGCGGAAAGGGTTGGAGCTACCCGGTTTTTGATGTTTCCTGGGAACCTTCGTTCAGGATAAGGAAGCAGTCGGCCTTTACTGAAAAATATTTTCGCGCGCTCGAGGAATTTTCCGGAGACGGCGAAGATTTTATAATCGCCTGCGACTATGACAACGAGGGCTCAGTCATAGGCTACAATGTCCTGCGTTTTATTTTCAAGAAAGAAGATGCGAAGCGGATGCTGTTCTCGACGCTCACGAGACCCGACTTGGTAAAATCATACGAGAGCGCGTCGCCGCACCTCGACTGGCAGAACATCGAGGCCGGAATAGCAAGGCACACCCTTGATTTTTTCTACGGCATAAATACGAGCCGCGCGCTCACGCTCGCGATAAAAAAGGCGGCGAAGAGGTTTGCAGTGTTGTCGTCGGGAAGAGTGCAGGGACCCGTGCTTTGCCTGCTCGCGGAAAAGGAAAACGAGATAAAGAAGTTCGCGCCGAAACCTTATTGGCAGCTCGAGCTGAAACTTGACCTGAACGGTCAGGAAACAATCGCGCAGCACGAGGATGAGAAGATATGGAATGAGGCTGACGCGAAAAAAATATTCTCCTCATGCAAGTCAAAGAAAGCTGAAGTAGAAAATGTTGAGAAGAAAAACTACAGGCAGAGCCCGCCCGTTCCTTTTAACATAACATCTTTGCAGACCGAGGCATACCGATTCTTCGGATTCTCCCCGCAGCAAACGCTTTCGATAGCGCAGGAGCTCTATTCAAAAGCTTACATCAGTTATCCCAGGACCAGCTCGGAAGAGATACCTGCTGCAATAGATTGCAGGGAAATTTTGGAAGCGTTATTGAAAATGAATAAATATGAAAAAATATGCAAGCAGCTTCTTGCTCTGCCTGAATTAAAGCCGAACCAAGGAAAGAGAAAGGATGCCGCGCATTACGCGATAATCCCCACTGAAGAGCCGCCGAAAAAAATACTGAAGCCTGCGCAGCAGAAAATTTATGATTTGGTTTGCAAGAGGTTCTTCGCTGTCTTTGGGAAGGAGGCGCTGCGCGAGGCGATGAAAGTTTCCGTCCTGTTGGACGGCAACAGGTTCCTGTTCACCGGGAGGAGGACGCTGGAAAAAGGCTGGATGGACTTGTACGGGCAGTATGCGAAATTCGATGAAGTTATTTTGCCGGAGTTGAAAAGGGGGGATGCGTTGCAGATAAAAAAACTGGACATGCTTTCAAAGGAGACCGCTCCGCCTCCGAGATTTTCCCAGGCTTCCATAATCAAGGAGATGGAAAAGCGCGAACTCGGCACGCGCGCGACCCGTGCAGCAATCCTGCAGACGCTTTACGACAGGAACTACATACAGGACAAGAGCCTGAAGGTAACGGACTTGGGAATGAAGGTTGCAAACACGCTGAAGAAATATGTGCCTGACCTAGTTGACGAAAAACTTACAAGAAAATTCGAGAACGAGCTGGAAAAGATAATGCAGGAAAAAATTAAGAAGGAAAAAGTCCTGAACCAGGCTAAGAAGGCAATAGCGCAAATATGCAGCGAGTTCAAGGAAAAGGAGGATAAAATCGGGAAGGACTTGGCAGAGGCTGTGATGAAGACGCAGGATGACCTTACAGTCCTGGGAAAATGCGCGAAATGTGATGGGGAACTGAAAATAATGTTCAGTCCTTTCTCGAAAAAACATTTCGTGGGCTGCACTTCCTACAGCAGGTGCGCTGCCTGCGGCTTCACGAAAAAGGCCTGCAAGTGCAAGTGCCCGATCTGCGGCGGCGAGAAGGGAAAGTGCGCCTGCGACTGGAAGCAGAAAGTCTGGACTCCGAAGTGCAGCAGCGGATATCCGCTTCCTCATTCTGCAACGATACAAAAAACAGACAAGGTTTGCGAAAAATGCGGAACTCCGATAATTACTGTTATAAGGAAAGGAAAGAGGCCGTTCAGGATGTGCCTTGACCCGCTATGCAAAAGCAAGGAGGAATGGGGAAAGAAAAAAGGCGGGAAGAAGTTTGCGGGAAAGAAAACGGGATTGAAGAAAAATGTTGGAAGGAAAGCAATAGAGAAAAAATAATCAGGCTCTTATGACTTTCTCATATATCGGTCTTAAAGAATATGCTCCGCATTCTGTTAGCGCATACTGAAATTTTGTACCGGCGTTTCTGGAAACAAAACCCCTGTCCTCCAAAACATCAAGCGCTTTCGAAACAACATTCCTGCTGATTCTTCCATCAAGTGTCTTAACAAGTCTGAAAAAAGACGGTTTCAGTTTCTCTATGGCATCATCGTAATACAACTGCAGTCCAACTTCCAAAACTGTTGCTTCATCAACATTTTTCTTGGCTCCGCTGACAACATCTATTCCAGGTTTTGCAAGATATTCTTTTATTTTGTCAAACATAGGAAAAATATGGGAGTGAAAGAATAAATACAGGTTATTCACATAACGTCTCCGCGATTATTCCCGCAATCGAGACTTTGCTGACAGGGGTCTGGATGCTGTCAGTCACCGCAAGCAAATCCGTTTTCTCCTGCAATGTTTTCAGCGAGTCCTTCAAAAATAAACCATGCGAAGCGACTGCACAAACTTTTTTTGCACCGCCCTGCCTTATTTTGTCAATCGTTTTTATCATTGTGTTTCCAGAAGCAATCATGTCGTCAAGTATCGCTATGTTCTTTCCAGAAAAGTCAAGCTCACCGCTGAAGCTTGCCTCGTATGTTTTTTCGCTTGCATTGCACTTGCATTGGGTTACAGATGGTTTTCCGCATACAGGACATATCTTCTCTTTTTTAAGAGTCTCGCCGCCACCCGCGAACTTTATAATATCAGACGAGCCGAAGTCGGGGCCGATTACGGAAAAATCCGGTATGCTTTTGCGGACAAAATCAAGAAGTATTTTTCCAGCGGAAACGCTAATTGCGGACAGTCCGTAAATCTCAAACCTTCCAGGCTTCCTGTGGAAGTGCGCGTCCACTGTTATTATTTCCGCGATTCCCGCGCTCTCCAGGATGTTCGCGACAGCCCTTATGCTCAGCGCCTCGCCTTCCTGAAACCTTTTGTCCTGCCTCGCGTACGGGAAATAAGGGATAACAGCTTTCAGGTTTTTCGCGCCAGCGCCTTTCCCGGC
>DAIDAN010000058.1 GCA_027310605.1 Candidatus Aenigmatarchaeota archaeon
GCGTGAGGCTCGGCTCTATTGCGAGCTCAAGCAGATTCGAGAATCTTGCGAGCATTGTTCTCACGAACTTCCTTCCTGCCGCAGTGAGTCCGTATGTTTTTTTCTCCCGCTCGCCCGCCTCTTCTATCTTAATATAGCCTGCTTTTCTCAGCCTGTTGAGGAACGGGTAAATCTCGCCCGCGCTTATCCGCTTGCCCAGCTTTCCGCCAATCTCCTTTATCAGCTCGTAGCCGTGCTTCCTTTTTTCCGATAACAGAAGGAGAGCATACAGCTTCACTATGTTCGTTATCTTGATTTTGTTTTTCCCTTTTGACATAAGATTTATTAACTCCTGAAATATATAAATATATCATATTTTGATATATATTAAAATCAGACTTTGTAGAAATATACATTATGACTTGAACTGGAACAATGATACGCTAATAGCAGTGTTCATAATCGGCTGAAAAGCCGTTCTGACAATGGATGTTCAATCCATATCGCGGGATTTCTACAGAGCCTATAAATAAAAAAATGAGGTGATTGAATGAGCTTGAATGCAAAGGCGCTTGCCCTGTCCGGCGGCATTGTCTGGGGGCTGTCCATATTCGGGACAACATTGCTGTCTGTGACAACAGGCCTTGGAAGGGCGATGATGGAAGTTTATGGAAGCATCCATCCGGGATACAGCATAACTTATGCGGGCGCGTTCGTCGGGCTTGCCTACTCGTTTGTTTGCGCATCCGTGGGATTGTTCGTTTTCGCAAAGCTCTACAATTATTTTGAAAGCAAATTCAAATAAGGTCGGAAAAATGGCGATGCATCATTATGAGGAGAGCGCGCTCGTACATGCTGCCCCGAAAAAGCTTTTTGCATTTGTGGACGACCCTTTGCACCTTTCCTCCCATATGGGCAGGCCGTCATGGATGATGGGCGGCGGGCGCATGAAAACCGAGACAGACAAAGGCAGAGGACAGAAGGTCGGTTCCCATATCCGCATGGGCGGGAAGATATTCGGAATCAGGCTGTTCCTTGACGAAGTTGTAACGCAATATAATCCGCCGCGCGTGAAAACATGGGAAACCGTCGGGAATTTGAGGCTGTTGATTATCGGCCATTATCAGATGAGCGTTAAAGTGGAACCGCATGAAGGCGGTTCAGTGCTTCGCGTGTCCATTGACTACGGCTTGCCATCCACCAATGTCTGGCTGGGACGGCTGTTCGGCAGAACTTATGCAAAATGGTGCGTAAGTCAGATGATTAAAAGCGCGTATGAACATTTTGAAAAACAGAAAAGATGATAATGTGAAAAAGATATGTTGCGATGTTATCGGTAAAGAATTGAAAAGCGGAAAGAAATTTCTGGCAAACAGGACAGCGTCAGGCGAGGAATGGATTCCCGCGTTCGTGCAGAAGGTTGATGTCGATAAATGCATCGGCTGCGGTTCGTGCGTGAAAGTCTGTTTGGGAAATTGCTATGAACTGAAGGAAATAATAGTCGATGGCAAGAGAAAAAAAGTCGCGGTTGTTGTCCGCCCTGAAAACTGCCTTGGCGACTGCCACTGCCACAAGGCCTGCCCGATAATCGGCGGCGCGATGTCTTGCAAGCCGAAAGAAATAAGCGAAACAGAAAGGTAAAAATATGAACAATGAAATCCTGACGATAAGGATTGAATTTCCAAATTCAGAACGGCCGTTAAGGCTGCCAAATGCGAAGGCTTTAATCAGCGTTCCTGAATTCAAACTCATCCCTTAATGGGGATTTCTACAGAGCAGAATAATATTAAATAAAAAACAGATGCGCGGAAAACGATAGAAAGCGGATTTCAGAGGAGAGGTGCAAAGGATTATGGGGAAGGAAAATAAGGGCGATTCCGAACCGGGTTCGGGAAAGACAGCGAAGGTCACGCTGAACATTACGGGCATGCATTGCGCTTCCTGCGCCCAGAACATCGAGAAAAGGATAAGAGCGGAAAAAGGCGTTGCAAGCGCGGGCGTGAGCTATGCCGCGGGCAGGGCTTCCGTGGAATACGACCCTGAGAAAACCTCCGACAAAAAGCTTTCCGAGATTATAAATAATCTGGGATACAAGGCGTTTTTTTCCGCGCCCGAATCCGGAGGTTTTGCCACGGACCCGGTTTGCGGAATGCGCGTGAGCAAGGCGAACTCCATAAAAAAACAGTTTGACGGAAGGATACACTATTTCTGCAGCGAGGAGTGCCTGAGAAAGTTCGAGTCCCCGGAAGATGAGCTGAAAAGCATGAAAAGAAGGGTGACCATAGCGCTGTCTGGCGTGCTTCTTATCGCGCTCCTTCGCGTTATCGCGACTTTCACCCTTGCGGCGGGCGTCACCCTGATAACCTGGGCGCCTGTCCCCTCACTCCCTTGGTTCACCTGGGGCTACTGGCTGTTTTTGCTCACGACACCGATACAGTTCATAGGGGGCTGGACTTTCTACAAGGGCGCTTACAACGCGCTGAAAAACAAGAGCCTGAACATGGACTTCCTCATCGCGATGGGAACGCTGACCGCCTGGACCTTCAGCACATTCGTGCTTTTCTTCCCGGGCGTGCTGCCCGTGAAGGAGAGGGATGTGTATTTCGAAGTCTCCGCAGTGATAATAGCGTTCGTGCTTCTCGGAAAATTCATGGAGGACTACATAAAAAAGCGCACCTCCGCGGCCGTGAGAAAGCTTCTTGACCTCCGCCCGAAAACCGCGCGCGTGATTCGCGATGGGAAGGAGATGGAAATACTTGCGGAGGAGATAATGGCTGGGGAAACCGTTGTCGTCAGGCCCGGCGAAAAAATACCCGTTGACGGGATTGTGATAGAAGGGGAAAGCTCTGTCGACCAGTCCATGGTTACCGGGGAGAGCATTCCAGTTCCGAAGAAAAAGGGAGACGAGGTAATCGGCGCCACGATAAACAAGCAGGGGATGATAAAGTTCAAGGCAACGAAAGTCGGCTCGGAAACCACGCTCATGCAGATAGTGAAGATGGTGGAGGAGGCGCAGGCTTCGAGCGCGCCGATACAAAAGCTTGCTGACCGCGCAAGCTCCCATTTCGTGCCCGCGGTTGTCGCGCTCGCCTTCGCAACATTTTTCGGCTGGTGGCTCATCGGCGGAAACTTCACGATGGCAATCCTGACTTTCGTGGCTGTCCTGATAATCTCCTGCCCCTGCGCCCTCGGGATAGCGACCCCTGCGGCGCTCATGGTTGGCGTGGGAAAGGGCGCGGAAGCGGGAATACTCATACGCGGCGGGGAATATCTTGAGCGGGCGCACAAATTGCAGACCGTGGTTTTCGACAAGACAGGAACGCTCACAAAAGGAAAGCCCGTCCTCACTGATGTGGTTGCCTACAATGTTTCTGAAAAGGCGGTCTTGCACTTGGCTGCGATAGCTGAAAAAAATTCCGAGCACCCGCTTGCGGAAGCCATCCTGAACGGCGCAAGGGAAAGGGGAATAAGGATAGAGGAGGCGCAGCAATTCAAGGCGATACCCGGGATGGGGATAGAGGCAAGGTTCGGAAAGATAGAAATCCTTCTCGGGAACAGGGCGCTGATGGCGGAAAGAAAAATAAACATGGAAAAAATTTCCGGAGACATGGAAAAATTGGAGGGCGGGGGAAAGACTGCGATGATTCTCGCGGCTGACGGCGCAGTCATGGGGCTTGTCGCGGTCGCGGACACGCTGAAGGAAAATTCCGTTGAGGCTGTGAAAGAGCTGGGCGGGATGGGAATAGAATCTGTAATGCTCACTGGCGACAACGAAAGGACGGCGAAGGCTATAGCCTCGCAGGTCGGCATAAAGCGCGTGATAGCGAATGTGCTCCCGCACGAAAAGCTTGATGTCATAAAGAAGATTCAGGCGGAGGGCAAGATTGTCGCGATGGTAGGGGACGGGATAAACGACGCCCCCGCATTGGCGCAGGCTGACATCGGGATAGCAATCGGCTCCGGAAGCGATGTGGCAAAGGAGACGGGCGGGATAATCCTGATAAAGGATGACTTGAGGGATGTGGTGAAGGGGATAAAGCTCAGCAGGATGACTATGAAAAAAATCAAGCAGAACCTTTTCTGGGCGCTGGCGTACAA
>DAIDAN010000059.1 GCA_027310605.1 Candidatus Aenigmatarchaeota archaeon
GCATTATCCTGAATCGGGGGCGGAGCATGAGAAACTTGCGGAAGCTGTTGCAAAATTCGGGAGGAGGGAAAAGTTCGAGAATTTCAAGAGCTCAATCGGCCTGATGCTCGGGAACGAGGACATTTCCGCGATGCAGGATTATGCGAAACAGCTGAAGCAGATGTACGAGTTGAAGCAGAAGCTGGAAAAATATCTTGATGCGCTCGCGAAGGCGGAGATACCGAACACTTCAGAACTTTTGGGAGCGATACTTGCGGCAAAACTTCTTAACGCAGCCGGCTCCTTGGAAAAGCTTGCGAAGATGCCCTCCTCCACGATACAGCTTATCGGAAGCGAGAAGGCGATGTTCCGCTTCCTGAAGGCGAAGGGGAAGAAGGCGCGCCCGCCGAAATACGGGATAATTTTTCTATCTCCTTATGTCTCGAACGCTCCGCTGGAGCAGAGGGGAAAGGCTGCGCGCCTTCTCGCAAGCAAATTGACTGTCGCTGTGCGCGCGGACTTCTACACGAAGGAGAACCGCGGCGCAGAGCTGAAAAAGGACTTGGAGGAAAAGCTGAAAGAGATGAAATAAACCAATACAAATGAAATGAATTTTATGATGCACCGGCACGGCTTATGAACGAGACGGCTTACCGGCGTTCCTGCAATTCAATCCTTATCGAATCAGACCGTACCGTTGTCAGCACTTATAAAAAAATCAGCTGCACTGAATTGATTGATAATGTTATGCTGTTGATAGTTATGCAAATCTCCGAGAAGTTTCCCGGCGTTTTTCTCGTTGACGGAAAGCTCGCCACCGCGAACCTCACCCCGGGAAAAAGATTTTTTGACGAGGCCCTGCTGAAGGAAGGCGGGAAAGAATACAGATTATGGGACCCGAACCGCTCGAAAGCCGGCGCGGCGATCGTGAAGGGAATAAAATTATTTCCGATAATGAAGGACAGCAAGATACTCTATACTGGTATAGCTCATGGTTTTACCGCAACTTTTCTTTCAGACATTATCGGTGAAAACGGAATGATATACGGCGTTGAATTTTCCGACCGTTGTTTTACCGACCTTCTTCCGGTGTGCGAGAAGCGCAAGAACATTGCGCCGATACTCGCGGACGCGCGCCTGCCGGACCAGTATTCGTGGATAGAGAAAGTTGACGCGGTTTATCAGGACATTGCCCAGCCCGACGCAACTGAAATAGCGATACGCAATTGCAGGAAGTTTCTGAAAAAAGGCGGCTATCTCCTGCTCACGATAAAAGCCCGCAGCGTTGATGTCACGAAAAACCCGAGGAAGATTGTTGAGGAAGAAATAGAGAAACTGAAAACTGATTTCGTTGTGGACGACTGGAAAATGCTCGACCCGTTCGAGAGGGACCATGCGATGGTCATTGCACAAATGAAATAGTTTTCATATGGTTATTATACCCCAGCGCATCCGCAGCTAAAACACCCCTTAGGAAGGCTATAGACCACTGCTTATTTTCTATCGCAATCTTTTGCAGGCATTCCAGAATTCCCAATATAATCTCTACAAGAATAGAAGAAACTATCAAAATATGGAGATTTTTATAAGCTTTCTGTTATTATCACGGCTTCATCGTGGCGATGATGAAATAATACTAAAATAAAGGGTGATTATAAATAGAGTTCCCCTAAATTATGCACAAAAATGCGAAGCATTTTTGGCATGCACGCGAACGAAGTTCGCGGCTACGCCAAAAACTGAAAGTTTTTGTGCGTGCCAAAAAATCTTTTGGATTTTTTGTGCATTTTCAGCAAAATATCGATATGGAATGTGCACGAAAAATCTTGCAGATTTTTCGGCATGCCGAAAAGCAAAGCTTTTCGTGCAATTTGCAGGAACGCCGCAAGAAGCGTTTTAAGCGCCCAGACAGCGTATCTGAATAATTTGAATTCAAATCATAATGATTATTTTTATGTTGGGGGAAGTTAATTGATATTCACCTAATTTTTATATTCAATACGCATTTCAGAAACCAATTCCACCACCTTCTTCCTGAACAATTCAAGATTGCCTGCGGGAACAACCGCGCCCGCGGCTGGCTTGTGCCCGCCTCCTGCTCCGCCAGCGTATGAGGCAGCCTCCTTGAATATCTTGCCCAAGTTACAACCGGATTGCGCGCGACCGCTTATTTTTATGCTGCCCCCGGTCTTGTGGTAGACTATGAGAATCTTGTTCGGATTCTCGGTGGATAGTTGCGTGAGCAGGGAAGATTGTATCCTTTCAATCTTGGACTCTATGTGCGCGAAATAAGCGTTTCCGGACTTCTCCGCGTTTTTCCAGAACACTTTTTTCAGCTTTTCAATTTCCTTGTTAAACTTTTCATAATAGCCTGCAATTTTTTTGTTTGAAATAAAATCATCAACACCTTTTGCGGACAGCAACATTTCAGCCATTTTCTCGAACCCCAAAAAGAACGAGGCACCGTTCATTATTGCAGCGGCTTTCCCGTATTTCGTTGCGAACATTCCGCTCTTTTCCTTTACTGAAATGTATCTGTCAAGAAGGTCTCGGCAGTCATCATAGCCGTAGTCGGCTATCGTCCCGAGAACTGAAATCCATTCCATGTCGCTTATTTTTGTGAGCTCAGAAAAAATCTTGTAGGTAAGATAGCTGGCGGGCAGATATTTGTCATTGTAAAAATGATTGTTGAAGTGAATGACATTTTCAGAATTAAGATTTTTGTGAAACGGATGATGGTCTATCAAGAGCACTTTCTGCTTTTCATTCCAAAAAACCCCGGAAAGATGGTCGAGCGCGAGGTCGAGAAAAATCAGGACATTGTATTTTAATCTTGACAAAGATTCCAACTCCGCTGTCCTTTCAAGATGCGTTGCCTTCAAGTCCGGTTTCAAGCCAAGCATCCAAAGCGCTTTTTTTGCGATGACAGCGCTGCACAAGCCGTCCGCGTCCCTGTGAAAAATTATCAGTATCCTGTCCTTGACTGTCAGGCTTTTCAAAAAGCCAAGAACCGCGGTGAAATCCATTTGCTTCATAAAAGAAGTTGGCGGCAAGAATATTAATAAATACATTGCGGTTTGAATCGATACGGCTCGATTTCTTATTACTCCTTGTCGCCCATCAGAATCATTTGCAGATTCTGCGCTGCGGAGCCGTGGATAAAACTTTCGACAGCGGAATCAGCCATGTCAGCGTAGAAAAGGATAAGTGCCTCAAGAGTTCTCGGGTTCGCGCCTGCGCCGCCCAAGTCCCCGCCGTGGCTTGCGACAATATGTATCACTTCCTCGGGAAATTCGCGCGCGTAAAGTTCGCAGGCAGTCAGCACAGCATGGTCGAGGGTGCAGCCCGTGAAATTCCACTGCTTTCCCGTCTTGCAGAGCACGAAAATTTTCATTATGTCGTGCAAGAGCGCGCCGGCTATCAGGTAGTCATAATTCACGGAAGCCTTGTATATTTCTTCAAAATTCTTCGCGAGGAGCAGACAGGAATTCGTGACGGAGAAAGTATGGTCAAGCAAACCGCCCTCGTAGAAGTGATGCCCCGCAACCCATGCGGGAATTTTCCTGAAGTCCGACTTCGGATAAACGATTTCGCTGTTGCTTATCTCCTGCTCCTCCAAAAGCTTTATGGTCTTCTCCTTCAGCTTCCTGTCCTTTATCCTTTCGGCAAGCTCGATCAGGCGTTTCATAAACATTACCAAAAATTTGTTGAGGCGTTTTCGGCCGTTCTGTTTTTAATTTTTCTATTTATTTCGAAAACCATTTTACAAAAATAAATTTAAAAAACCGATGCGATGGTTTTATTGTCCGCTTTTGGTTGTTATATTTTCTCAATCCCGAACCCGTATTTCTTTCCCTCGAATTCGAACTCGAATGCCAAGCCTTTTATGTTCCCGAACGCAATCCTGCTTCCGGTTTCGGATTCTATTTGCTTTCCAAATTCTTTGAATTCAAGGCTTAAATAAAGACTTATCCTGTCGCCGACTTTTAATCCAATATCCTTGCGCTTTTCCTGAACCGCGCGAACG
>DAIDAN010000005.1 GCA_027310605.1 Candidatus Aenigmatarchaeota archaeon
GGATGAGCGCGAGCGAGCCGATAACGACTATAAGGAACAGAAGCACGCGCAAGTCCTTCAGCAAAGAGGGAATTTTCATAAATAACACAATTGTACTTTGTTTTCCATAATTCAGCGTTTTCGTGCGTTCTGATTTATTTTTTTCCTTTTGAAACGAAAATCATATTGAAGCAAAAAATAAATAATCAGCTATGGTGGTTTTGCTGTTTATCTGCAAAAATTTTCCCATTCTCCGCATTTTCTGTCCTCATCGAGCCGCATCTCAAGATAATCGAGATACTTTTTATCAGAAAGAAAGTTTTCCGCTATTTTTGCAAAATGATGCGCTTCCTTTTCTGTAACAATCCAAAAAGAGTCCCCGAATTTATTTGTAACTTCATCTATTCCGAATTCCGAAAGCACGGCATTCAGATTGTTGATGCAGGATGTTCTTTCTGTTTCCTTGTCTATCGCGCGAATTAAAAACAAAACATCATTTTTATTTACCTCCGATATTAACTCAAATATATATTTCTTCCCGATGAATTTTTCTCTTTTCTTTTTCGTCTGCATTTTATTCACCAATTATTTCGCAATCATTTTCTCCCTCCGCTCGACATACATCCTCAGCAGCACCGCGTTCGTGAACCAGGTGTTCACGATGTCCGCGAGAAGCCCGATTAGCAGGACTGCCGCGATCTGTATCAGAACCGTGGAGGTTGTTGCGAAAAGAAGCGCTGCAACCGCTGCTATCGCGGTCCCCGACATGGTGAGCCCGGTCTTCGTCGCGCCCTTCACCCTTTCTGCTGTGCTTCCCTCCTTCCCTTTCATCACGCGCGAGGTCAGCAGTATGTCAGTGTCAACCGAGTAGCCGACAAGCAAAAGCAGCGCTGCGAATGTTGCGAGCGAGAGCTCTATCCCGATGAGCTGCGAGAACGCGAGCGCCTCGATTATGTCGAAAGCCGCGGATATCACAACATAGAAGCTCGGCAGCGGCTTGCGGAAGATTATGAAAATCGTCAACGCCATCAGAACGAACGCTATGCCAAGGGCGAGCTGCGCCTGGCTGAAGAACGACTGCCCCAGCGTGGGGCTCACGCTCTGGACGGAAACGCTTCCTATTTTGTAGCCCTTGCTCTCAAGAAGCGGCACGATTTCGGTGGCGTTTTTTTCTATCGGCACATCAACGAGCAGGAGGTTGCCGGTGATGCTCGAGGCGCTCCGCACCTGCGCATCATAATCCTTGAGCAGGCTTTGCACTGCCGCGGCATCCGCTCCCGTCTCCAAGGAAAGCTGCGTTCCCCCCCTCAATTCGATGGCGCGCTTCAGGCCGCCGTCCTGCAGCTGCAGCGCAAGCGAGCCGAGCGCCACGATTATCAGGATTGCTGGGACAATCAGCAGGAGTTTGTAATTCACGAATATCACGAATTTATTTTTCCTTGTTCGCGTTTTCGGCGGTTCTGTTTTTCAATTTTATTATTCTCTGAATCTGAAAACCGTTTTTACTAAATAAAAAATAAATCATTTACGAACGGTTTTGTTGTTTCAACCATTAGAATTCAATTCAAGCGAAAGCTAATAAATATGCGCCTGACGAGAATATTATGGGTTCTGCAGGAATCCCGATAAGTATTGAACTCATAAAGTCAGAACGGCGAAGAATATTGAATGCAAAATAAGCGCTTCCTCTTTTCAAATGAATTGTAATGATGATTCCTGCAGAACCTATCTGGGTCATAATTATGAAAGTCGCGATAGTCGGCGCTGGAATCGTGGGCACGTACCTCGCCTGGAGGCTGGCGGGGAAGGGCGCGGATGTTTCCGTTTTCGAGCGGAAAAAAGAGATTGGCGGGAAAGCCTGCTCCGGATTAATCTCAAAAAGATTATGGCATTTTTTTCCGGAAGAAAAAGGATTGGTGGAGAACGAAATCAAGTCCGCAAATATCCATTTTCCGAAAAAAGATGTTGAGATAAGATTCTCGCCGCACATGCTTGTCATCGACAGGAAAGGGCTGGAAGAATATGCTGCAGAGCTTGCGCGCAAGGCAGGCGCGAAAATATTCCTCGGAATGAATGTTGCGAATGTTTTGCATGCGAAGGGAAAGAAGCCGCAGATAGTGCTGGAAAAAAATGGAAAAAAGGCGTTCCTTGAATTCGATTGTATTGTAGGCTGCGACGGCGAACATTCAGTTGTCCGCAAATCCCTGCGCTTGCGCGAGCCGAGGATGAGGCTCGGCATTCTGGCTTACGGAAAAGCCAAAAAGAACCAACAGAAGGACGCGGTTGAAGTCTTTCCAACGAAAAACGGATTCGGCTGGATTATTCCGCGCGGCGCGGGCGAAGCCGAGTACGGGACACTTGAAAAGCCCGCGGATGCGAAAAAACAGTTCGAAATGTTTTGCAGGAGGCAAAAGGCAAGGCCTAGAAAGGTGTTGGCTGCAGTGGTTCCGGAAGGGTTGAGAATTCCTGATAACAGCAGGATAGCTTTATGCGGCGACGCAGCTGGCCTGACAAAGAGCTGGAGCGGCGGCGGAGTGGTTTGGGGCCTGACAGCCGCGCATATGCTCGCGCGCGATTTCCCGAATCTCGCGAAATATGAAAAGCAGATGAAAAGGTTTTTCGCGCCGAGAATGTTTTTCGGAAGGATTGAAACGAAAGCCGCTGCCTGGCTCGGATTAAATATGCCTGCGCTGCTCCCGAAAAAAATCCGCATCGACAGCGACTGGGGAATATGATACTAGAAAATAAGCTACTCTTAAATTATTTCATATTTCATGCACATGCTCGCTCCTGCCGGAGCAGACCAGTCCGGCGAGCAGGCTCTTTCTCGCGAGAAACGGGAACAGCTCGTACTCGAGCGAGTTCTCAGAATACTTCAAAAGTTCAGGCTCCGCAAAGAATATTCCTGAGAACACGATATAAGAATCCGCCCTTTTCGGCTTCTCCTCGAAGTTCACGACGCGGTTGCCGTCAAGGTTCACGACTCCCCATTTCGCAGGAGACTGTTCCGTCTTGAGGATGAGCGAGGCAACTCCTCCGTCCCGCAGGTGGAAGTTCATCGCATCCGACAGGTTGTAGTCAAACAAAATATCGCAGTACAGGCACAGGAATGTCTTCCTTATCTTTCCTTTCAGCATCCGCAGCGTCCTCGCGGTGTCCGAGGTTGTGTGCGCTTTCTCATTCTGCTCTTCCACATACTGTATTATCACATCCGAAGCTGAGCCGTCGCCCAGAGTCTTGAATATATCGCTCAAGACCGGCTTCCTTCCCACGATGTAAATGTCCGAGAACTTGTGCTTCTTCAGGTTCTCGACCGCACGTTCTATTACTGTTTTCCCCTTTATTTTCACGAGCGGCTTTATCGTGCCTCCAACGCGGAGCCTTTCCTCAGGCCCGCCCGCCAGAATGACAGCAGTCCTCGTCTCGGACAGCGATTTGCGCAGCATAAATTCGATAGCCTGGGAGGTGTTCCTTATCCTGACGCCGTCCACGACCGCGTTCACCTCCTTAACTATCCTGTCGTCGAGCGTTATGGAAAGCTTTTCCTTCATAGAAATCGCCCCTGCATTTTTGATATTGTTGTCTTGACAAGTATTTAAATCTATAGTATAAGGTAAGATAAAAGAAAGATATCGGAAAACACAGAAAAATATTTCAGTTGGGCAAAACAAGCAGCGCCCTAAACTATTTCAATACTCATTTCAAATATGTTTTGCGGTTTATGAAAACATTCGCATCCGAAAAATCACTATTTCTGAGTCGTATGATACAAGGTAGGATAAAGGGAAGATATATAAATCATTTTTTCCAATCTTAAGCTATGAAAATTTCTGTTATAGGCTCGGGCTATGTGGGGCTGATAACGGCTGTCTGCTTTGCTGACGCGGGGCACAGCGTGTCATGCATCGATATCGACTCTGAGAAAATAAGAAAGATAAACGCGGGAATTCCGCCGATATATGAGGAAGGGCTCGCGGAACTTCTGGAAAAAAACACGGGGAGGATAAAGGCAACATCGGATTATGCTGCAATAAAAGATTCCGAGATAACTTTCATCTGCGTGGGCACGCCCTCGAACGCCGACGGCTCGATAAATATAGACTATGTTCTCGAATCTTCAAAACAGGCGGGCTTGCAGGTAAAAGAGGCAAGCAGTTACGGCATTATCGTGGTGAAGAGCACGGTTGTCCCGAAAACCACAGAAGAGAAAATAATCCCTGTTCTTGAAAAAATTTCCGGCAGGAAAGCGGGGAAGGACTTCGGCGTCTGCATGAACCCGGAGTTCCTGAAGCAGGGCTCCGCGATAAGAGACTTCATGAATCAGGAAAGGATTGTCATCGGCGAGCATGACAGGAAATCGGGCGATGCGCTTGAATCGCTTTACAAAAGTTTCAACTCCCCCGTGCTGCGCACGGACTTGCGCACGGCTGAGATGATAAAATACGCGTCGAACGGTTTTCTTGCAGCGAAGATTTCTTTCATCAACGAGGTCGGAAACATCTGCAAAAGGCTCGGCATCAACGCCTACAAGGTTGCTGAAGGGATGGGATATGACCCGCGCATAGGAAAGCATTTTCTTGAAGCGGGCATAGGCTACGGCGGCTCCTGCTTTCCGAAAGACACGAAAGCGCTTTCGCATCTCGCAAAATCAATCGGATATGATCCGAAAATTCTGGACGCGGTCATAGGCACGAACGAGGAACAGCACAAGAAAATGATAGAGATAATTAAAAGAAAGTCGGGGAGCCTGAAAGGCAGGAGGGTCGCGGTGCTTGGCGCGACTTTCAAGAAAGGCACGGACGACCTGCGCGACTCGAGGAGCATCCCGCTGATACGCGACCTTCTGGACGAGGGCGCGGAAGTTTCCGTCTTCGACCCGATAGGGGGCGCAGCAATAAAAAATATTTTAGGCAGCATCCGGATAGCGGAAAGCCTTGAAGATGCGGTGAATTCAAATGAAATAATATCCGTTGCGACAAACTGGGACGAGTTCAAAAAGCTTGAGGATATGAAAGAGCAGCTCCGCGGAAAAGTTGTCGTGGAGGGAAGAAGGCTGCTTGACGCTGAAAAGATGAAAAGCGTCTGCGATTTCGAGGGAGTGTGCTGGTAGGAAAAAACACAAAAACAATTTACGCAAACAAGATTTGAAAAACTTTTGGGGCGATCTTATGGCAAACACGAAGATGATTGTGCTCGCGGGCGGGAAGGGGACGCGGCTGCAGCCGCTGACCTTCGGCATCCCGAAGATATTGCTTCCGATAAAGGGGGTGCCGATGCTGGACTGGGTGATAAGAAGCGCGCTTCACAGCGACATAGAAGAAATAGTGGTAGGAGTTCCGGGCACGGCCGGCGAAGACTCGAATGAGAGGATGCTTTCTCATATCCACGGGATTTGTATTGACAGCTACCTGAAAAACATGGATTATGGCATCAAGGTTAGGACAGTTCCAACACCGAGGCGCGAAACAGCCGGGGATTTGCGGTACATCCTCGAGGAAATCCACATGAAAAAGGGAAAGGCGCTCGTGGTTTACGGGGATAACCTGACGCAGCTTGATGTGGGAAAACTTCTGGAGTACCACGAGAACTGCAGGAACCAGCTCGGCGTTGCAGGCACGGTCGTGCTGTTCGAGCCGCCGGAATCCGAGCTTCACAGGTTCGGCATCGCCAAGCTGAAAAATGTTTCCGGCTTCGACATCGTGGAATCGTTCATAGAGAAACCCACGCTGCAGCAGGCGCCCTCGAGGTTCGCGAACGCGGGATATTATGTCCTGGAAACGGACGAGATTTTCGACATTCTCTCGCGCGAGAAAATGAAAGTGGAGCATTCCCTGTTCCCGGCGCTTGCAAGCCAGAACAGGCTCGCGGGCTGGCTGACCAAGCTTCCCTACTGGATAGACATCTCCACAGTGCAGGCGTACGAGCAGGCGAACAAACTTGCGCACGAAGGCCTTGTGATATCGCCGCTGCTGAAAGGCGAGGACAACGCGCCGCTTCGCGAAGTTGCTGACAGGAAGGCGGAAGCGGGGCAATAGCAGTATGGTGATATAATGCTCCACAAGACAATCGAGGAAGACATCAAGAAGACTGCGGAAGCGCTGAAAAAGTTCGAGCCGAAGATACAGGGAAAGACCTTTCTCGTGACTGGCGGCGCCGGCTTCATCGGCAGCTGGTTCTGCGATGTCGCTGTCGCCATGAAAGGGAAAGTGATATGCGTGGACAATCTCTCTTCCGGCTCGAAGGAAAGCATCAGCCACCTTATCGGCAGCAAGAACTTCGCTTTTTTGGAGCAGGACGCCTGCAATTTCTCGACAAAAGAAAACATAGACTACATAATTCATATGGCAGCCATAGCTTCGCCGCCGGCATATCAGAAATATCCGATAGAATCGCTGGATGCGAACATAATCGGGATAAGGAACATGCTTGAGCTTGCGCGCGCAAGCAAGATAAAGGGCTTTCTTTTCACGAGCACGAGCGAGGTTTACGGGAACGCGCCCGACCATCTCATCCCCACAGAGGAGAATTTTTACGGCTGCATAAACTCTTTCGGCCCGAGGGCTATGTATGACGAGGGAAAGCGCGCTGCAGAAGCGTACTGTTATTCGTATTTCCAAAAATACAAGCTGCCGATAAGGATAGCGAGAATCTTCAACACCTACGGGCCGAGGATAGACATAAAATCAACATCGCAGTACGGAAGGGCGCTGATAAAATTCGTTCACCAGGCCCTGCATAACGAGCCCATAACGGTTTACGGCGACGGGAAGCAGACCAGAAGCTTCTGCTACATAACAGACCAGGTCGAGGGGTTGTTCAGCCTCCTCCTTGCGGCGGGGATTGACGGAGAAGTCGTAAACATCGGCAATAACAGGGAGACATCGATTCACGAGCTTTCGCAGAAGATAATAAAAATCGCCTCATCACTCTCGAAGCCCGCGCTGCACCATCCTCCGCACTATGACATAAAGGATGACCCGCGCAGAAGATGCCCGCACACAGCGAAAGCCGAAAAGCTTCTTTCTTTCACGCCGAAAGTGCCGCTTGAGGAAGGCTTGAAGAATGTGATAGGCTGGTACAGGGATGCCGTCGGCATCGCCCCCTGATTATATAATCTTCTCTTTCAGCAAGAGATCTTTCACTGTCTTGAAAATAATCTCATGCCCTTCCGAGTTCGGGTGCAGGCCGTCTTTCGCATCCAATAATTTCCTGTAATCCATTCCAACCCATTTATCAAACAATTCCAAGAAAAGAACTTTTTCTTTTTCGCAAACAGCTTTCATTATTTCATCATATTTCTTGATGTTTTTGTTAGTGAAATATTCGGTATCGCTCCAGATTGTCGGTATTGTTCTTGATTCGTTCGCGGGTATCTCGCCAACGAAAATTATTTTCTTGGTATATTTTCTGCAAATATTTATTATTTTGTGAACTTTTTTCTCGAAAGCATTTACGGGTGTTTCAACGCTGTCTTCTGTTTTCTTAATCTGGTTGCCCAACAATCGAAACCTAAATAAACCTCATCCGAAACCAAGCTGTCGCCGAAAACGAGAATCTGCGCCATGACAGGACTTCTGCAAAACCGTTTATAAGCATTCAAGGCAAATAACAAGAGGCGATTTTTCCGTATCGGTTTTCAATATTTGTTGTCAATAAAAATCGCTGAATATTTTTGCAGCCAATAATTTTACAATCATAAAATCTTAACGCACAAAAATGCAATTAATGGTGAATGTTATCAGGAAAAAAATAATTCCGCTCATTTTCGCGGCAATAATTTTCGCGGCTTGGCTTTATTTCTCTAACCCCGCGAAGATGCTGGAAAGCATAATGCAGGCGAACGCTGTTTTCGTGGCCGCCGCCGTGACGCTCACCCTTTTTTCAATATCGGTCAAGTCGCTGCGATGGCAGATGTTCCTGAGAAACATGAATATAAGGATTCCCTTCAGCCTCGCGTTCTCAAGCTTCATCTCCGCCACTTTTGTCAGCCTTCTCACTCCCGGCAGGATGGCGGAGCCCGTGCGCGGGCTTGTGCTGAAGAAAAAAATCGGCTCCCCGTTTTCCTTGACCCTGCCGCTGATAATAACAGAGCGCGTCCTTGACCTGACTGTGGCGCTGTCCTTCGCGACTGCCGGAATTTTCATAATCGGCTCATACCTTTCTGAAAGCGTGCAGATATTTCTGAAGTTCAGCGCGGCCGCCAGCGCGGCAGCGCTTGCCTTGGTTATTGCCGCGCTGTTCAGCGAAAGGTTCGGGAGAACGCTGGCCGGGATTTTTCTCAAGCTCCCGAAAACGGGAAAGCTCAAGCCGAAGGTCGAGCATGTCGCAGGCTCATTTTATGCCTCCTCGAGAAAAATAAAAATCAGCACCACCTCCGCGGTTTTCCTCCTGACCCTGCTTGCCTGGGTTGTCGAAGGGGGCATCCTGTTTTTTGCGGTAAAATCGGTGGGGCTTGACATCAACCCGCTCATGGCTGTTGAGATCATAGCGCTCTCGCAGATTATCGGCTTGGTGTCCTCCCTGCCGGGCGGGCTCGGCTCGGTCGAGACAGTGCTGACGCTTCTCCTTGCCCCGTTCCTGCTTGCGCTGCCCGCGGCCGGCGCCGCGACTATAATCTACAGGTTCGCCTCTCTCTGGGTCGGGATGGGGCTGGGCGCGTTCTTTCTTGTTCGGCTTCTCGGCATCGATTACCTGAGGCGGCAGCTCTGACGGATTTATAAAATATGAGATGGAAGAATTACAGTATGGATTGAATTATGCTGCTCTGGCGCCATTGTTGCAATTGCCGCCGTTCGTAAATTCAATTCAATCCGTAATGCCGAATTTTCTGAAATCCAATCGTAATGAAATTATTGGTAATGATTATGAATCATGAAAAAATGCGCGCCATAAAGCAGTTCGACCCGAAGAAGCAGACAGCCCGCGAAATCCTTGAGCAGTTCGCGGGCATAAGCTTTCAGGCGCGCCAGCTTGGCAGGGCTTATGAAGTTTGCAGGGGAATGATTTCAGACAAGGATTGCAGCGTGATTCTCACGCTCTCGGGCGCGCTTGTTCCCGCGGGCTTGCGCTTGTGTATTTCTGAAATGATAAGGAACAGCTGGGTGCAGGCAATCGTCTCGACCGGCGCGAACCTCACTCACGACCTGGCTAATGCCTTCGGCGAGGAATACCTTTACTGGAGCGGAAAGGAAAAAGATGAGGAATTGAGGAAGAAAAAAACCTCGCGCATTTATGATGTGATATCCCCAGACTCCAGCTCCATAAAAATGGAAAAGGATTTGCAGAAGATTTTTGAGAGGATAAGCGGCGAGCACACGCCGTCCTCGCTGCTTAAGGAAATCGGGAACCATATCAACGATGAAAATTCAATAGTGGGGTGCGCCGCGAAGCATAATGTCCCTATTTACTGCCCCGCGCTGAGCGACAGCATTCTCGGCTTCCAGATTTTTTTGCACCAGCAGGACCATGATTTGAAGGTTAATGAAATAAAAGACTTGCAGAAAATATTCGACTGGATGTATGGATTGCGAGCTGCGAAAAAAAAGAGCGGCGTGATTATTCTTGGCGGCGGCGTGCCGAAAAATTATGCGATACAGGCAGCGCTCCTTCCCGGGAAGCCGCACGACTATCTGGTTCAGATAACAACGGACAGTCCGGTTTTCGGCGGGCTTTCCGGCGCGAGCCTCGAGGAGGGGATAAGCTGGGGCAAAGTGAAGCCGCAGGCAAAACTCGCCACGGTAGTGTGCGACTGCACCATCGCGTTCCCGCTGATAGTGAGCGCGCTGAAGGAGGAGCTTGGAGAAATGAGGAAATGAAAAAGAAATTGCGAATCATCACGGCGGCGCTTGCAAACAGTTATTCAAATAAGTAGTATGAAGTAGGATAAAGGAAAGCTATTTAAGGTTTCTCTTGCAATTGCTTATGATGACTATGGTTTTTGAACAAGGAATAAAAGTACCGGCAGAAGAAATGGGTTTTGACAAAATTATGAAGTCTTCCGCATTCGATATTTTGCACGACTCGCCTGTAAAGGAGCATGAACTAAAAAGACTTTATAATTCTTTCAGGGAGCAGCATGCAAGTGCCATACAGCGCAATATTACATATTTTTCTCCCGGTGATTCTACAGACGCATTCCGGCAGGCGGAATACGAGCCGTATGTTCCAATCAGAACAATGTTCTCAAGTAACAGCGGAAAAATCTACGCCCTTAAGGGTTCTGGAAGGCGAAATTGGAAAGAAAAGGAATATTTGAAAATCGGAAAACAGGAAATACATATGCCCATTTTAGTGCAGACTTATGTAAATCCTTCCTTAGACAGCTGGAAGTTTTGGGGCGGAATAAACGCTGAACACGCATCACACGAGTTTGTTTCAGCCTTGGTTTTAAATGAATTATGCAAAAAAGAAGGCATAGAAGCGCCAACCTACAAACCTCTTCAAGTATCAAAGCCGGAAAAAATCCCCATGCAGAAGTTTAGAATTAATGGATTGCATTCGTTAGGAAGAAAGACTAAGATCGTTCCGAAAAAAGGTTGCTGCATAAAATATAATGATGTTCTTGCCGTCTGTTGCTGCGAGCATTACAGGTCTCCGACTGAAGATGAGATAGAAGACTTATGCATTTACAGTTATGTTGGGGAGAAAGTAGACAGAAGAGTACCGCGCATCGAGTTCGAATATGACGATAAGATGCGGCACAGAACTCCTTACTTTATTTACAAGGATGAGAACATATCAGAAACGGAGAGGGAAAGAACTGTTTTGCAATTTTCGGAAAAGCTTGCCAAAACTGTTAAGGTTGCGCATGAGAACGGACTTGTTTTCTCCGAAGAAGCTATAGGTACATTGTCATCCCTTCATTGCTCAAACGTAAGCCAGCACCCCGAGATATGCGACTTGGATACATGTTCTTTTGAAGGCGGAGGCCATAAAGTAACGGATCTTATGACAGGAAAGGATATTTCATATTTGGATGAAACAATCTCAAATTGGGCTGCAGCTTGGGATGTTCCAAAAAAGAAATATAAAAGCAGAGAAGAATTGGACAATGATATCTTCTTTTGGGGTAATGCTTCAGCAAACTGCAAGTTAGGGCTTAAGGAGAAAGCTGTCCGAAGAATGAATGAGATTCTTGAGATTTAGGAAATACGGTAGCATAAGTCAGAATACCTGTTATTAAGTAGATAATTGCTTTCTATACTTTCGCGAAGCTGAGGATTACCGCACCAAGAAAGATTATCACCCCCGCTATTATTATCCTTCTTATCTTGCTTTTCTCCCTGAACTCCTTGAAATAGAAAAGCCCCCACAACACCGAGGCGAAAAGCGCGAGCTGCGTGAGCGGGAATCCTACCGCGAGCCCGAGAAAGCTCACGGCGAAAAGGCTGCTGAAGTTCGCTATGTTCCAGACAATGCCGGAAAGCATTCCCGTTGAGAATATTTTTCTTTCTAGCCTTCTTCTCGAAAGAATGAATATTAGAACGCTTGAAGCCATTATGCCGAGCGACATGGGGAAGAAATAATCCTGCGGGTCAAGGCTGAAAATGCCCAGCGGAAGAAGATAGGAACCGAAGATTATTCCCGCAAGAACTGAAAGTATCACCCCCTTGAAGTCAGATTTTCCTTTTCCATAAACGCCGGAAAGCGCGAAGAATCCTATTGATGAAAAAACGCTTTTCAAAATTCTGCCCGCGCAAAAATCGGGGTTTGAGGTTGCAGAATCCTGTATTGGAAAGATGGGAGATTACGGAACCGTCACGAAGATTATCGAGCGGTTTCCGTTTAAAATCTGATTTCTACCCAATTCCCATCTGTTCCATTAAGAAACTCTTCACAGGCCCGAAATAATCAGGGCCAGACTGTCCCATGAAGAACGAGGTCGCGGTGTCAGCGAAATCGCGCACATAAGGGCCGGGCTTCGAGAACATCAGCGGAAGGTTCAATCCGGAAAAAAGCTTTCCCGCGCCGCCGCCCAATGCCGCAAAAAAAGAATCAACGCCCCTGAAGAATTTCCCGACGCCTTCCAGATGCTTCCCGATTCCCAAGTCAATCTTTATCCCCGTTTCCTTTTTTTCCTCCTTTCCCGCGAGCTCCGGGTAATCCGACTTGAACGCGTCCTTTCCGCTTATCCCGAGAATCTGGTTGAAATAGTTTTCTATCTCCTGCTCCCGGAGCTTCAGCTCAAGCATTTTCGCAAGCATGACATTCTGGCTTACAAGAAATGTCTTTACCTTGAATTCCGCGTTTTCAAACTCATAGCCGGGCGTTTTCCCGCCGGTTCTTGTTATTTCTATGACAAACAAAATATAATAAAGCGATTCAGGGTCGAGCCCGTTCTCCTTTGTCTTCTCCTTTGTCCATTCTTTTTCCACAAGATGCTCTATCATGTCGTCCGCCTTGGTTGATTCAACTTCCGCCTTTGTTTTCTTGTCTATTTTTTTCGTCTTGTCATTCAGTTGCGGATACAATTTTGCAAGCCCGACGTCCTTGTCCTTGATGAAATGTTCCACCGCGAACCTGTCCGCTATGGGAACTGTGTTTGTGCTCTCGATTGAAGGCTTCCTGAACTCCTGCGGCGCGAATGTCTTCCAAGCCCAGATTGTTATGCCGTTCACGAAGCTTGCCTGCCCCACAAGGGCATAGGGACTTTTTGCTGACTCGAGAATTCTGCCCATGCTTTCATGCCCCAGCTTCATTGACTTGAACCTCGCGATGTAGGGCTTCAGCCAGTCCCTGTATTCTTCCACGGTCTTTTTTCTCGATTCGCTCATGGATTTCAGCTGGTCGTATCTTTCCATGGCAGCGCCCTTGAACATCTTTCCCCATTCGATGAAGAGCTTGTTCTTCGTGGTGAGTATCACAGCTTCCGCCCTTGAGATTCCCTTCAGCCTTGCCTCGACTTTTTCCATTGAGTCATCCTCGCTTGAAAGCTTCATGAAGTCAGCGATTATCGTGGGCCATCTTTGCACGATGGAGCGCAGGGAAACGCCATCGCCCGTGTGCAGGTCAACCTGATCGATAAACATCGCGCGAAGCGAGTGCTCGTTTCCTTTTTTCCCGCCCTTGCTCAAGCCTTCCTTGAAATAGTTGAGAATTTCCTTGTACTTTCGCAGGTCATGCTCCACGAGCGAGGCATCCGCGACGGCCTGCGCAGCAGAGGCGAGCCCTGTCTTTATCGCCCCCTCGAGCTGGCGCTTCTGCTCCACAACCATATTATAATATTGCTGGTGCTCGGGAGTCACGGAAATCCATTCATCCACCTTCCTGACTATAAAGCCGTTGTTTGCAAAGAAAGACAGGAGGGAAAAATAAATTCCGGTTGCGCTGCCCGGCGGACCGGTGAAATCAAGGTTCGCGTACTGGTTGCTTCCCTCCTTTTCCGCTGTCTGCGGTCCTGCGCAGAAAGCCAGCCCCATAATGGGGCTGCCCCTTGAAATGTCTGGAACCCCTGCTCTTTTTGCCAACCCTGTATTATCATGCTTCGGCACGCACAGGTCGAAAAAAGGCTTGTCTATCATAATAGAGCACCCTTCCTATTTGTTTTTCGGTAAATAAAAACCATTCGTCTCCCGGCGGGAATTTACAATACGGCTTGAACTCATAAAAAAAATCAGAACGGCTTTTGTTGTTTGAAGCGGAGATGTTTTATTTGGCGATACTCAAGCTGATTCGTATTGTATTTCGTTTTTCACAAAAACAGCAGCGCCAAGCCCGCGAAAAGAATCAGCAGCCCGACGAGAACGCCGGTCCAGGTGAACTTGTCCGGCTGGTAGTCGGGCATGTCCGGGAAGTGCTTCACGATAAGAAAGCCTATCACGATCAGGATGACGCCGAGCAGCTTCAGGAGAATGTCCATAATCAGGATTGTATTTTCGGTTTAATAAATGTTCGGAAAAATAACAAATTACCCACTTCCCGAAACTGTTACGCTATTCAGATTCTAGGAAACAGCTGGGTAGGGTAGCGAGTTATGTCAATGTGCCTTATTTTCTTCTTTATTTTTCCTGCTACTATTTCTACGCCATCCGAATATTTAATGGTGTCTGTTGAGAACGATGTAGGTTCTATGCCTGTTTCTTTAGATATCTCTTCCTTAATTTCTTTAAGAGTTAACCCTTCATAAATATCTATTTTATATATTTTTTCATATTCTCCTTCTCCAAATTTATTTCCAAAGTCAGATTTGAAATTCACTCCTTTATGAACAAGCACCTTATCAACGCCTTCAAGTAGTTTACTGTGTTTTGTTTTTTCCAATTTCATCACCTTATATTTTTATTTTCTTTTTGGTAAATACTTTATAGTATATATTACTAATATGTAGTATATAAATCTATCGACTATTATATGCTAGAGAATATGCTTCCATTCAAATTACTTCCGAAAGATTTAAGGAAAGAAACAAAAAGCTTGAGCTACAAAGGCTTGTAGAAGATGAAAATCAGCCCCGCCGCAAGCAGCGCCAAGCCTAGGAACAGCTGCTTCATCGCCGCGTCCTCAATCTTCAGCGCGCCGTGCGTGAATGTGAGGAGCGCGCCGACAGCGGACAGAATAACGCCGAAAAATTCGAGTGCCATTCCAGAAAAATCGGGAAACGAATATTTAAGCGTTCCGCATTACGGACTGATTTCAGAAAATGAACGGCCTTCATTACGATTTAATTTCACAAATTAAGAACGGCTTTTTTCTGTTGCTTGTTAAGCGCTATTGCCGGCATTCCCGCGGCTGTTCGTAATTTTATCGGCGTTGCTGCAAATCAAGTCGTATTGTCACAAACTGGTTGCTTAATGCTATGCGAAAACCATAAATATGGCATTGTGCAATAAACCATTACGACTTGAAACAGATAATCGTTGTAGGAAGCGCTTTTTCGGTTGGGTTCTGAAACAATACAGCCGCATCAGCGCAACCCAATTCAATTCGTATTGGAAGTTGATGTTTATGGTCTGGGCAAGGGCGAAGCTCGTAATCGAGGACAGCGTGCTCTGGCCGAGGGACACCTATATAGTGGAATTCAAGGGAATAAGGCCAGACAAGTTCTACCACGCCGTTCCCAAGATTTTCATGGCAGCGTTCAGGACAGACCCGCACCATCTTCAGGAAAAAAAGATTTCCTGGACTCATGGCGAGACAGAAAAATTCAAGGTTGTCTGGGAAGGCACGAAGGAGCTGGACTCATTTTCCTACATAACTTTCAACATGGAGCTGAGCGGCTCGCAAAGCAAGGGTTCGGGCGAAGCAAAGATAACCATAATAGGAATATTGCGGACGGAATACCCGCAGGACACGGTCTGGGAAAAAAGCGTGCTTTACGAGATGCTCAGGGTCTTCTGGCACAAGAGCTTCTATGTCGCGCACAGAAACAAATATCTGGACGAGGGGAGAAGGGAGATGGCTTCCTTTGTGGAAGAGCTGAAGCGCCTTGCGCGCTCCAAGGACAGCATGGAAGTGCATCAGGAGTAAAAACAGTTAAAAGGCTGGTTTGCTTGGCAGACTATAAAATCAAGACGGATATTCTCGCGCCTTCGGACAAGAAAACAATAGAGTATGCTGGCTTTCATCCTTCAAGGATGATAACCATGATGCCGGAGATATTGAAGTCCGCGATGATAATAAAGAGCAAGGATATTTTTGAGGACAAGATAAAGTGGGATGTCTCCTCCGACCCATTAAGCTTTTACGGCGAATGGCGCGCAAGGTACAGCTTTGGCGATGTGCGCACGAAAGCTGATTACAAGATAGTTGTGCAGGGCTCGCAGGGAGCGAAAGACAAGATGGGGAAGGTAAAAATTACCATAAAAGGCGTGATTGAAACGAAATTTCCGTTTACAACCTTTCTCCACAGGGCAGCTGTCTTGTTTTATATGTATGCGTTTTACAACAGCCAGAGGAGGAAATATATTGATGTGGGAAAACTGCTTGTTGACAAGATAGAGGACGAAATAAGGAGCGCCTTCAACCTGATAGAAAGAGGGGGCTGATTGCATGTTTTTGATTGACAGGTTTAGAAAAAAAGCGCCGCCGCAGGAGGAAGCAGAGCCATATCTGCCGCCGGACTTGGAGGGGTTTCGCAGCGGGGTAATAGGGAAATTAGCATCCGAACCCTCCCCTATTCCCGAGCGCGAGAGAAGGTTCCGCGCATTCGCGCGCGAGATGGAAAATCCGCGGGATATTGGAACGGGTTTTGGCGAAAACGCCGGGAACTCGTTCGCGGAAAAAAGCGCCCCTGAAAACGGATTCAACGATACAGAAAGGCTTGACATGATTCTGCAGAAATTGGAGACGATTGATTTGCGGCTGAAGCTTATCGAGCAGAAGATGGAAAGGAGTCCAGTGTGAAAATCATTACAGCTTGATTTCCCAATACGAATGATTTTTCAGGAACGCTCGCGCCATTGGAAGAATAGAGCGCTTAATTTGCGTTTCTGAATCTGGTTGATATTGAAATTTTTGTCCGTTCTGATTTTTATTTCTGTTTTTTGGCAAAAATATTTTTCCAAATAAAATCATATGCGGTTTTTGCGTTTCACTTGCCGAACCTCCGCTGCCTGCTCTTGAACTCCTCGATAGCGGAAAGAAAATCCTCTCTTGTGAACTCCGGCCACATCTTGTCCACAAAAAACAATTCGCTGTACGCGGACTGCCAGCACAGGAAATTGGAAAGCCTCTTCTCCCCGCCCGTCCTGATTATCATGTCCGGATACGGCGCGCTGTTGGTGTAGAGGCTATGTTTTATTAGGTCTTCATTTATTTGTTCAGGCTTCAATATTCCGCCTGCTATTTTTTTCGCTATGCCGATGACCGCGTCAGTTATCTCCTGCTGCCCGCCGTACGCGATTGCAATGTTGAGAAAATAATTGCTGTAATTTTTCGTGATTTCCTCCGCTGCTTTGATGGCGGATTGCAGGGTTTTCGGCAAAAGGCTTGTCCTGCCCATGGCTTTCACCCTTACCTTGTTCTTGTGCGCATCATGAGACTTGTCTGTTATTGCCCTGAACTCGCTCTCGAACATTTTAAATAAAAAATCCAATTCCTCCTTCGGCCGCGACTTGATATTTTCCTCGGAGAGGGAATAAAGCGTGAGGTATTTCACGCCAGTGCCTTTGCACCATCGCAGCAGCTCCTTCACCTTTTCCGCGCCCCATTCATGCCCCTTCCAAGGCCGCGCCATCAGGCGCTTCGCGAAGCGCCTGTTGCCGTCGAGTATGATGCCGATATGAAGCGGGTTTTTGGCTTCCATTATACCACTGCAATCGATATGGCTTGATTTCAGCTGATAAAAGCGTGCCGTCAAACGCCTAAAAAGTCGTTCTGATTTCTGAGTTCAATGTGCAATAACAATCATTCCTTATCGGTATAATTGTTATCTCAAATAACATATTTAAAACTTTTTATAACCATCTTTTAATCATAGACTTATGCTTGACTTTTTTTCCTATATTTACATCGCGCTCGCGCTCGGCGGAAGCGCGATATGCGGGCTTTACGACCTGAAGACCACGAACATGCTTGACAGGCTCGCGATAGCGATGATAGTTTCGGGAATAGGGCTGCATGCGATTGAGAGTCTGCTGACAGGCTCGATAATGCCGTTAGCGCTCTCCCTTGTCGCAGCTGGCGCGTTTTTCGCGTTCGGATTTTTTATGTATAAGGCAGGCTACTGGGGGGGCGGCGACGGCGAGCTTCTTATTGCGATAGGCGCGCTCGTGCCTTACGCGCCGTTCCAATCTGCGCTCTCGCTTTCACTGTCATCACTCTCGTTCTCACTCAACCTTTTCATAAACAGCTTCATCATAGGAGGGTTCTATTCGATTGCCTATGCGGGCGCTATCGGGGTAATGAACAAAAAAGTCAGGAATGCATTCTCGCTAAAGATGAAAACAGAGGCAAAAGGCACCTTTATGCTCGTGGCAGGCACTTACTTGATATTGTGGTCAATTCTCTATATTTTTTCCGCGGGCGGATTCCCGTTTCTTCCCGCAATAATGTCCGTCCTCCTGTTTCTCCTTCTCATATTGTTCAAGTTCGCGAAAGTTGTGGAGGAGGAAGGCTTTTACAGGCGAATCCCCGTTTCAAGGCTGAAGGTTGACGACATGATAGGCGAGGATTTGCCAAGTCTCGGAATCTTCAAGAAGGAAATCCGCGGGCTGACTGCTGCGGAGGTTTCAAGGATAAGGCGGGCAAAGAAATTCGTCACCGTGCGCGAGGGGGTGCGCTACAGCATTGTTTTCGCTATCGCGCTGGCATTCACGCTCCTGTTCGGCAGCTTTGTGAACCTGCTTTTGGTGTTCTGAAAAACAGCTGATTTTTTTTGAATGTTTTTCAGAAACAAGAAATTGAAACCAGTCCGTAATATATCAGCAGATGCTTGTCGTGAAGTTGTCCCTCTTCATTGAAATCGGGCAGCTTCCTCCTGCCGATATTATAAGTTCCGAGAGCGGGCAGCCTACAGTCGAGTTGATGTCGTTCACGGTTATTATGGCAGAAGCGCCTTTTGCCAGCGAAAGCGTGGCTATCGCCGTTGTCGCATTCGAGTAAAGCGAGCCGTCAGCTTTTTTCGCGCTCATCGTGAAATTGCTCAGCACAACCTGTCCCGTGTTCTGCACATTCACAAAAAATCCGGAAGAAGAGGCTCCTGAGGATAGAATGTTAAGCGTGGCTCCCGTGCATGCCTTGTTCGCGCTCTCAAGTTGGGTTGTCTGAACCTTGAAAATCGTTGAAAAGGAGCTCGTGACAATTACTCCCACCGCTATCACGAAAGCCACGATGATTATCATGTCTATGGATATCGCTATTCCTTTCTTCATATTAATCACGTTACAAATCATTTGCAGGAACTCCCGATAAGAGCGTTTGCATCATCATAAATTGGTTGAATGCCCGACCTTAATGATTAGCAAGTCAGATATGCTATCGGCGAGTTTGAGGGTCCGACTATCGTCAAAGTGTGCTGTCCCGCTGTCGAGACATAAGCGAACATCGCCTGCTGCCCC
>DAIDAN010000060.1 GCA_027310605.1 Candidatus Aenigmatarchaeota archaeon
AAATTATTGTAAGCTCCTACAACCGTTCCAAGAAGTATCAGCACGAACGCTCCGACTGCGAGCGGCCACTTGTACTTCTGCAAGAAGGATTTTTCCTGTTTTGGCATGCAACTAATTTGCCAAGAGGATATTTAAAGATAAGCTGAGAACTTAGGATTGTGCTCGATTAATTCTGTTGGCGAAATATCATGTCCAATCAATATTTCAGGGTCATAGTATAGAAAATAATTTCCACTTTTTCTTGCAATACTGTCCAATTCTTCTTCTGTTACAGGAAGCGCGGTAATTGGACTCCTAAATTCACAATCTAATTTACTTCGTTTCATATATTTCTCTAATGTCATTATTGATGCCAAATATAATTTTCTGAGTTTCTCATCTCCGCTTGTCAAATATAGCGTTGCAAGCGAATTGTTTCCGACTCTGGCGGTTTTTGCATCAACTGAAAACGACACCCAAGGAAAATCATCAATATGCTCAAGGTAAGCAAAGATTACGTTGGCACCAACGGCAGGAGATTTTCTGGCTTTCAATCCCTCGTTCAGAATCTTTTTCAACAAACCGGCATTCTTCGTATGATGGTAAACTTCGATTTTTTTCATAAACTGAACTTGCATCTCAAGCATTTAAAAAAGATTTTTCTGAAATATGCCGGAGGTTCACAAACTTTATAAACAGATGATTTCATAAAATCATTAAAAAATCGCAGCGGGGTGTTTTTCATGAAGAATGCGCTTGTTCTGAGTGCGGTTATGATGGCGCTGCTCGCTTCCCTTACTTTCGTGTCCGCGAGGGAATTGCCGTCGATGGGAGAGCTGGAAAAAAACATGTTCAAGGATCTGGCAAAGCAGAGCATAAATCCCGCGATAAGCGGGTGGGGGATAGGCTTGAACGCCGCAAGCGATTCTTATCTTACTGCGAAATTCCAGCTGGTTTCCCAGAAAATCCTGCCGAGACAG
Source organism: Candidatus Aenigmatarchaeota archaeon (assembly GCA_027310605.1). Classification (GTDB taxonomy): domain Archaea; phylum Aenigmatarchaeota; class Aenigmatarchaeia; order Aenigmatarchaeales; family DAIDAN01; genus DAIDAN01. The sequence continues at coordinate 960 of DAIDAN010000060.1, forward strand.
GGGATACTCCAGATTCTGAAGGATGCCAAGGCGGATAATGCCTCCACCTGGTCGGGGGTCAGGGACAGGGTAAAAGCCGCCATTGATGCAAATTCCACTGTTGTATCAAAAGGCAGGATACAGATAAACAAGAATATGTACATACTGACGGGGATAAGCAGGACAAACACGACGTTTTCCGCGGACATAAGATCAAAGCCGGACTACACCGCGTGCGCTGCTGCGAACGTTTCCGCCGAGGACTGCGAGAACCAAGCCGCAAAAGCGGGCGACATCTCGCTTACAAAGAAAACGTCTGAGGTAAACCCGGAAAGGTACAGGATTTGGGCGGGAACGCTGGACTTCAATAACACAGCCTACACCTTTGTCGCGCTGGTAAATCCGCAAGGCGGTGATAACAAATGAATATGAAAATTACCGCAGGAGTTATACTGGTTATAGCTGCGCTTGTCGTGTTTCTGGGGATTGGAAAGTTTGCAAAGCCTCCGTCTGCGTCCGGAACTGCAACCGCAGACGAAGCATCCGTGCTTTCAACCCAGACCGATGCTGCCCTTGCGGACCAAGTCTCTGCCATACCTGACAGTTCTTCCGACTTTGCAACATCAGCGCAGAACGACATAGCCTCCGACAGCAGCCAGTTCTTGTACCAATAGGCCCTTTTCTGTCCGAGCGAAAACAACTGACGCATACTTCGTATGAGTCCAGCGGTTAAGTGCCTGCTGAAATTTTCAATATTATTCTTGCAGATTGCGACAAGCTTATAAGCTTTCCTGCAAAATATAAACAGCGATGATAAAAATGGCGAATAATGAAATGGAAAGTTTTGGAGGCAAGCCGCACGCTCGGTTTCCGTTTGAAGAAAAAGAAGGGAGAAGCAGAGTAGATTACCTGAATATTGATTTTGCAAAATTGGAACCAGTATACGACAACGGAAACGCGAGAATACTTAACAGCGGCAGTCTTGTCAAGGTCTGATGAATAAAAAATCATAATGAAATTCAATCCATAATTTCGTGATTTTTATGGGAGCTTTCAAGTATTATCGAAAAACATTTGAGGATAAAGGCCAGCGCAGGCGGAATGTCATCCGCTGGAACAGGCTCGGCTCGTTCGTCAGGATGGAGAATCCGTCAAGGCTGGACAGGGCGCACGCCGTCGGCTATCGCGCGAAGCAGGGCTTTGTCGTTGTGCGCGCGAGAATCGGGAAAGGCTCGAGCAAGCGCGAGAAGCCCGCTGGCGGCAGGAAGCCCGCGCACGCCGGAATGACGAGGATAACGCCGAAAAAAAGTCTGCAAAGAATCGCGGAAGAGCGCGTCTCGAAAAAATATCCGAACATGGAAGCGCTAAACAGCTATTATGCGGGCGAGAGCGGAAAGCATGTCTGGTATGAAGTGATAATGGTTGACCCGCATCATGCCGCAATAAAAGCGGACAGGAAAATAAGCTGGATTGCAAGCCAGCGCGGGCGCGCGGAGCGCGGGCTCACAAGCGCGGGAAAGATGGGGAGGAGGTAGGAATGCCCAAGAATAAATTTGAAGTGGATACTTTCAGAGATGCAACTTCTGTTGAAACAATACAGAAAAATGCACTCTTTATTCTGTCAGCAAAGAAAAAACTTGATATTCTGGAAGAGCCTGAAGACCATCCGCTTATTGATGAAGCGTTTAGAATAAAGTTTGATAATAAATATAAAAAAGGAATATACAAAAGCAGCGCAAGAGAAGCGAGTGAACTTATTATCAAATCATATGATTCCATAAAAAAGAAATCAAAACTGAACGAGTTTGAGAAAAAGTTCTTGAGAAATTATGAGGCTGCTGTTAAAGGCGGAAGCAAATGGAATCCTGATGAGCAGCTGGATTATCTCAGGGAACAGCAACAGCTTCTGCACATGAGCGAATTTTTCTACAGCGAATACGGATTTGAAAAGACTTGAAGTTTTGATAAAAATGGCGCAGAGGGTGAGAGATTCATCCCACATTTTGAATTCGCGAGGCTAGACTTTTTCTTTTGCCTGGGATTTTCTTTTTCTAGAAAAAGAAAAGCCCACTCACGAGTCCTTGCGGACACAAGCTTTCAGTAATATTTGTGTATATGCCTTTTTTGGCTCGAGGCTTTTTTCGCGAAAAAAGCCTCGTTTCCAGGCTTGCGCATTACCTAGCTTTGCTACCTCTGCATATATTGAATCAGAAAAGAATTATGCCATAAACTTAAAAAGGTTTAAAAAGATTGCGCGCGCAGTTTTATTATGGAAACAATAATGGATGAGAGTGATACTGAAGAAAAAGAATTGAAACGATGGGCAAGGGCGCAAGAAACGCTTTCTTTTGGAGTTGAAATTCGCGGCGTCAGTATAAAGGATGATACCGTAGAAATAGAAGGGTGGCTCAAATCAAGCCAAGATGAAAACGAAGAATACGGGGTTTTGCTGCCTTTGAAAAAGGGCTCCAAAGATAAATACAATATTAGCATGAATGAAGCAAACCATCACTGCAAGGATGTCAAATACAGGGGCGCTATTATCTGCAAGCATATTCGCGCGCTGGCAATCTATGTTGAAAATCATTTCAAGGAAATAAAGAGAAAATACAATCTGAAAGGCGTGAATCTGGCGTAGCGGTTTCTGCAAAAAACCTTTAAATACCTTGCAGGCTTATTACTGACGGGAAGATTTTCGCAGGAGATTCCTTGAAGGAATTTTCCAATCGTGTTCTGAGACGCAATAGGGGAAGGAGGAAATGATTATAACGCTTAAATAGGCGCAAGGTGACTTGCGCTCTTTTAAAACCTTCGGTTTTAAATAGGTTTAATCAGAAAAAGCGTTTGCAGCATTTACGCGCAAAACCGAAGCAGATGATTTTTTATTTTTATGAATGATGCGGTTTTCAAATTAGAACGAATAAAAAATAATCATAATCGCTGAAAACAAATTAAAGACAATCGCGGAAGCCGTTAAAATGAATCGAATGATAATGTTGTGATTTTATGCCGCAGGAAAGAAGGCCGCTGAGAGGCGGAAGGGGGT
>DAIDAN010000061.1 GCA_027310605.1 Candidatus Aenigmatarchaeota archaeon
GTCGTCAATCCCGCCCAGCCCCGCTGCAACAGTCTTCTTCATGTCAAAAAGCCTGTTCTCGATGTCAACCGCTTTTTTCGCGAGCCTGTCCAGGTCATCCTTTATCTCGTCCTTTATCCTCGCCTTGTGCTGCAGCATCATCTCCTCCGCCGCGTGATACATGTGCTCCAATGTCGGCAGCGCGCTTATCGAGGACAGCATGTTCGAGCAGAGCTTCTCAACATTTCCTATCCTTGCCATCAGTTCCGGCTTGACCTGGCTTTCCAGCCTGTTCCCCTCCTCCTGCCTGCTCAATTCCACGACAGCAATGTCCATGAGCAGGAGCGCGATTATGATTTCAAGCACGCCGTAGCCGAGAACCTGAAGCGCGAGAAACGCCACAGTCAGCGCGGACAGCACCCAGAAAAGTTTTCGAAGCGGCATTCAATTACTTTCGGAAGAAAAGGATTTAAAGATGTTCAGCGGGCTTTTTTGAAATCCTGCATACATTCATCAGTAAGGTTCAATCTTCCAAGACTCGTTACAACCATATCCGGCGTATGGGAATATGGAGAGTAGGTAATCAGCAGGACCTCTTCTCCAGATTCATTTCTCAAGGCGGCATAATCTGATGTGCTGTAAAAAGTCAAACTATTTTTTCTTGCTATCTGTTTCAGTTTTTCGATATGTTTGCACCAATCGTTATAATTGTTTCCCGAAGGATTCTTGTAATTAACGATGACATCAAAAGAAATACTGTCCGCTTTCCTTACGCCTCCGCAAGCCCAATCGGGAAGCTTTTTTTCAGTAATATTGCCCAATCCTTCCGCTAAAGCTTTTGTGACCCTCCTGTGCCTATTCTCTTCAAATGCAGGGCTGCGGATTTTGTAAAGCGAACGCATAAACATCAACATCAGTAAAAATCATAACACTTCCAATCGGCGGGAAATCGCAAGAATCTTCCCGTAGCTTTTTCCAGCTTTTTTTCCATTTCTCCGAGGCACATATTCCGCGTCTTTTCAAACGGTGTTGCAGTAAGCTCGCAGAAAGTTTCCATGAGCTTTTGCGGAGATGGCAATTCCGGGGGGCGGTTCAAGAATCTTTCATCCCGCGCGCAGCTTTTCGACATTCTTAGAAGTTCTTCATATTCGTCTGTCCTTATTGCAGAAACATTTTGCGCTCCTATTACGGTAAAGTCAAATCTCTTGAGTTCATAATTTCCCTTCAGTCTTTTTCTCATAAGCGTATTCCTGTCAATAATCGTTCCAAGATATTTTTGAAATCCTTTCATGCCGTTTTTGTATTTTTCAAAAGTTAACACGGAAAGGAGGCTTGTCGAATAGGGACGATGAATCATTCTTCCATAAGAGCCTTCCTCAGAAGCATCTCTTGCAAGAATTCTGCCGAAATGGATTCGCGGCTCCCTTCCTATCTCTATTCCTGAGTCGACTGATACTTCAGAAAAAGCCCTGTCATAAATTTCATGAGTCATAGGAAAACTATTGTGAAATCAAGTATTTAAGATTTCACGGCAGCGGTTTGGAAAGAACTTTATTTCTCCATTTCTCATATTCTTCATTTGTGAAATAATCTCTTATGTTGTCAGATATGCGGTAATCCGAAAAACTCATATTGAGAATTTTTTCCGCGCTTCCGAATATTTTTTTCAGGGTTGGAATAACATAAATCATATTCTCACATCTTTCACATTACTTGAACTTCCCGTCCCAGAAGCCGTTGCTTATCTCTTTCATAATCTCCTTCGGGCTCTTGCCTTCCACTGTTACGCCCACGCTCAGGCAGGTTCCTACAACCTGCTTAGCCGCGTTCCTTGTGGTGCGCGCGCTCATACCCTCGATTTTCGATTTCGCTATCTTAACGATTTGCTCCATTTTCAAATCCCCCACGCTTTCCTTCCCAGCGGTTTTTGCAAGGAGTTTCGCGTTGATTTCCTTTTTTATCAGCGCGGAGACAGGCGGGCTTCCCACCTTTATCTCGAAAACCTTTGTCTTGGAATCGAAAACAACCGAAACCGGCACCTGCATTCCGCCGAACTCTTTCGTCTTCTCGTTTATCGCGGAAACAACCTGCCCCACATTCAGCTTCGCAGCGCTCAATGCGGGACCGAGCGGCGGCGCTGGCGTAGCCTTCCCCCCCTCAACCAGAAGTTTCACGGTTTGCTTTTCGGGCATAAGAATCACATCAATGATTAAATCGAAATTATTTAAACACATATAACTCTTTTGCGAGCTTTAGATAATTTTTAAAAAATTCGGTTTCTGCACCACATACGTCCCTGACTAAAGGTTTTGATTTTAAGGCATGAATATCAAACTTTTTTGCAATGGAATAAATTCTTGAACCATCGGCTTCAAGGGCTACCGATATTGTATCGCCTCCATAATCATCGTCAAAAAAGATTTCTCTCTCTTTTGAAATATTAAGAGCCGTATAAGGTTTCATATGAACGGCTTTTGTAGAGCCTATCTTAAAGACATCAGTTACATAACCTGTCCTGAAAAGAACATCTTCAGAAGATTCTTTTCTTGAATCTTCAATCGCATGTATCTTCATTCTTTCCTTGTTCTCGACTGCTCTCTCAATATCCTCGAAACTTAATTCTCCGCTCTCCATAAAATCACTTACTTCTGCTCGCCCTTCTCAATCAGCTTCACCGAGTCGATTGCGACTGTTATCGGTATCGGCACCGCTGCCTCCAAAAACTCAACGGTAACTTCGTCCTTTGTTTCATCCACTCTCGTGATTTTGCCCTTCTCGCCCTTGAACGGCCCGGAGATTATCTCGATGATGTCCCCGCGGTTTATTTTTATCTCCACTTTCTTCGATTCCAGGAACTGCTTCAGCTGCTCAATCGGCACGGGCTTCTCTATTATGCCGCGCACATGCGGCACTCCGGAAGTGAGCTTCTCAAGCACGCCGAGGTCAGCCTCGATGAAGATGTAGCCTTTCAGCTCCGCAGGATGGAAGATGGCTCTCACATCGAGCGCCATGTTCTGCGCCCTGTTCGCGAGAGTGTTTATCACCGTGCTTTCCCTGCCGACAGTCACCCTTACCGTGCAAATCATAAAACCACTTTAACAAGATGTACATTTTGCTGCTTGAATGCAGTTCATAATAAAACCACAACATTAACCATTACGAATCAGTTTGGAAAAATACGCTAATATAGTTGCTTATACAAAACGCTCGAACGGCCGTTATGATTTTTGAAATCAAGTCATAATTCTTTTTTCATAACGATGCGACCAGATAATAAAGCAGGTAAATCACGAAGCCTGTCATTCCCACCACGAAAAGCCCGAGCGCGGTAATCCTCGCGGTGGAGAGGAACTCCTCCCTGTCAGGCTTCCTGCTCACGGCTATCACGCGCCTGTATTCCTCAAGCCTTTCCTTCCACTTCAAGGGCGAAAAAATATTTTTGATGTTCATAATTAGAACCTTTTCCGATTAACGTATGCTCCGCATACGTTCAGCTGGTTTTCCGATACCTCCCTTTTATACAGCTCCGAAAGAATCCTTATAATTCTGTGTTTAAAAAGTTTCCAGAAGGCGGATTAAGCTTTATTTGGAAGGCTTAAATGCTTTTCCATTACAAGACTTCCGCGTTTTCGTCGTATTTGAACTCTTCCAGAACGCCGTGAACCTCGTAGTCTTTTATCAGGTTCGGGAACTTTTGCCTTAATTCCTTCATAATGAAGCTGAACTCTCCCGGATTCCTGGAAAAGACATAAAGCACATAATCCCACTTTCCGATAAGCGTTGCGGCGTATGTAATGTTGGAGTGCTTCAAAACATATTCGCAAAATCTCTTTTCCACTTCCGGCGATGTTGCGAACAGGGAAATGAAAACATAGTTTATTATCGGATAGCCTATTTTCGGCGGGTTCAGAATCGGCTTGAAAGCGTGAATCACTTCAGCC
>DAIDAN010000062.1 GCA_027310605.1 Candidatus Aenigmatarchaeota archaeon
CTTCGAAGGCTTGCAGAAAGGCGAGCTTCTTATAATGCGGACAAACTCTTTGTGCGTTATGAATTCCCTGCCGCCCTGTTTCAATTCGTTTTTCACGGCATGAATTTTGTCCCAGCAGTTTTTTCCATAGCCTTTGCATTCCAAGTCAAACTTTCCGCATCTCGCGCAGAAGTTTCCGAAGAACCAGTTCGCAACTCCCTCGATTCGCGCGGGCTTCTTGTAACTCGTATTAAGGTTTGTCATGTAATCAGCCTATCGCTCTCCTTAAGCTTTTATTTTTTCTGAATATTTTCAAGGCTTTCAATAATGGCTCTGATTACCTTATACGATATTCTCTCTTCAATTATTTCTGCAACTTTCGGAGCTAATTCCGCAACCAGTTTTTATTTGTCTGTTTTCATATCATCAACTTTTCAACCTCTTTACAGCCTTCTCAACCCTTTCCATCGCCTCTTCTATTTTGCCGAAAGCGGTTGCATAACTGAACCTCACGAATCCTTCCCCGAATTTCCCGAACTCCGTGCCGGGGACGCAGGCTACCTTCGCCTCCTTCAACAGCCACTCACAGAACTGCAGGCTCGTCATTTTCTTTCCGCCAGACTTGAAATCGATTCGCGGGAAAGCATAGAAAGCTCCCTCAGGCTCGAAGCAATGGAAGCCGCGAATCTCGTTCAAACTTTTCACGATGAACTTCCTTCTCCTGTCATAATCCGATACAATTTTCTCAACCCATTTCTGCGGGCCGCCCAGCGCAGCGAGCGCTGCCTCCTGCGAAACAGTGGGCGAGCAAAGCGTTGTGTAGGGGTGGATTTTTGTTATTGCTTCTATCAGTTCGCGCGAGCCTGAAACATATCCGACGCGGAAGCCGGGCATCCCATAAGATTTCGAAAAGCTGTGGAAGCTCATAGTGCGCTCTTTCATCCCGTTGAGGCTCGCGAAAGAAATATGCTTGCCCTTGTAAACGAACTTCTCATAAGCCTCGTCCGACAAAACCGTAAGGTCATACTCGACCGCGACATCAGCAATCTCCTCAAGAGTTTTCCTGCCGAAGACCGCGCCAGTCGGGTTTCCCGGCGAGTTAATTATCAGGACTTTTGTTCTGCTGCTGTTAACTATTGCCTTCTTTATTGCTTCTCCTGTTATCTGGAATCCTTCCTCCTCTTTCAACTCTATCGGCTCCGCGCTGCCGTTCAGCAGTTCAACGCAAGGCCTGTACGCGAGAAATCCGGGGTCGGGAATGAGAACGCTCTCGCCCGGGTCAACAGTGCAGGCAAGCGCGAGAAAGATCGCCTCCTGGCTTCCGCAGGTCACCGCAATCTCGCCCGGCTCAACATTAATCTTGTTTTCCTTCTTCAATTTTTTTGCGAGCGCCTCCCGAAGCTCGAGCCTTCCCTGCGCCGGAGAATAATGCGTGAACCCTTCCTTCAGCTTCTGCGCTGCGAAATCCGTTATCGGCTTGTCCGGAACAAAATCCGGCTCGCCGGGTCCGAGGGAAATAATGTCTTTCGACTCTTCCGCAATCTTCAGAAGCTTTACAATCATCGCGCCGGGAAGTTCGCTCTCCCTCTCCGAGACAAAGCGGGAAATTTTTCTTTTCATAATCATAGATTGGAAAGCCGTTTTATAATGGTTTCGCAGATACTATTTAAATCTGAGACGGAAGTATTATCTTGATTCCCATGAAAATCCTTGCAATCCGCTTGACTTCACAGAGGTAGGTTAAATGCGAATAATAACATTGCATGTTGATTTTATCGAGTTTGAGCCTAAGATGAAAGCTTTGAAAAGTGTTGAGAATATAGAAATGAAGAAGCAAAAGATAGAAGAATGTTTGGTGGTTCTTGCCGCGGCAGAAGAATCTGACAAGAATATTATTGGTGCTTCTGAAAAGACAGTGAAAGAGATTGAAGATGTTGCAAATCAGGTAAAGTGCAAAAGAATAGTTCTATACCCTTACGTGCATCTCACATCGCAGCCAGCGCAGCCTTCTGCTGCAAAAGAAATATTGGCAAATATTGAAAAAATTCTGAGGGGCAAAGAATATGATGTTAGCGCTGCTCCGTTTGGATATTATAAGGCATTTACGGTTTCTGTCAAGGGCCATCCGCTCGCGGAGCTGAGCAGGGAGATAAGGGAGATAGACGGGGGAACCGTTGGGGGCGGAGCCCCCCGACAGGAAGACATAATCTCGGGCGCGCTCAAGCAGGAGGAGCAGGTCAAGTCCGAATGGCTCATATTGTCGCCGGACGGAACAATCACGCCTGCTGACAAGTTCGATTTCAAGAACCACAAGAACCTTGAAAAATTCTACAAGTACGAAGTCGCGAAAGTCCGCGGGGTCGCGAGCGAGCCGCCGCACGCGAAACTGATGCGCTCGCTCGAACTGGTTGATTACGAGGAGGGAAGCGACCCCGGGAATCTGAAATATTATCCGAAAGGCAGGCTTATCAAGAGCCTGCTCGAGCAATGGGTCACGAACAAGGCGATAGATTACGGCGCGATGGAGGTCGAAACCCCGATAATGTACGACTTCGAGCATCCCGCGCTGAAAAGTTATCTCAACCGTTTTCCCGCGCGCCAATACGTAGTGGACTCCGCAAAAAAGAAATTCTTTTTGCGCTTCTCCGCGTGCTTCGGGCAGTTCCTTATGAAATCGAAAATGACAATATCTTACAAGGACTTGCCGCTGAAAATGTACGAGCTCACGCGATACTCATTCAGGCTCGAGAAGGCGGGCGAGCTTGTGGGCTTGAGAAGGCTGCGCGCTTTCACCATGCCCGACATGCACACGCTCTGTAAGGATATGAATTCTGCAAAGAATGAATTCAGAAAACAGTTTGAGCTTTCCATCCAGACTCTGAAAGATATTCAGATAGAAAAAGAAGACTTTGAGACCGCGATAAGGTTCACGAACGAATTCTGGGAGAAGAACAAGGATTTCGTTGCCTCGCTTGCGAAACTGATGGGAAAGCCGGTGCTGATAGAAAGATGGAATTTCCGCTTCGCATATTTCGACCCGAAGTTCGAGTTCAACTTCGTGGACTCCATGGACAAGTGCTCCGCCTTATCAACGGTCCAGATTGACCACGAGAACGCGGAAAGGTACGGGGTGCAGTACACGGACGAGGACAATGCGAAAAAATATCCTGTCATCCTCCACTGCTCGCCTTCCGGCGCGATAGAGCGCTGCATCTACGCGATGCTCGAGAAGGCGCATATGGAATCAGAGAAGGGGAAGAACCCTGTACTGCCGCTCTGGCTTTCTCCAACACAAGCGAGGCTCTGCCCGATGAACGACTCGCTTGTCGCTTACTGCGAAAAACTGGCTGACGAACTTGCAAACCAGAATATCCGCGTTGACATCGACGACCGCGTGGAGAGCGTGCAGAAAAAAATAAGGAGCGCGGAGATGGAATGGGTTCCGTACATTATCGTTATAGGCGAAAAAGAAAAAGAGAGCGGCAGGCTTGCTGTGCGTTTCCGCGAAACCGGAAAGTTGGAGAGTTTGAAACCGGAAAAGCTTGTCAAAATAATCCGCGAGAAGACGGAAGGCTTTCCTTTCAAGCAGCTGCCGCTTCCGAGACTGTTGAGCAAAAGGCCGGTGTTCGTGGGGTAAAAAATTAAATTCTTATTTGCAGCCTAAAATGATATTAGAAGATTATTATGCAAGAGATTCAGAATTTGAATCAAGAAAGGTTGTTCCGGAAAAGCTTCCATATATCAGATTTGTATAAGCTACCGCCTACTATTTTAAAATCGTTTCCAACAACATAAAGCCTTTCAATAGTCTTTCCATATATC
>DAIDAN010000063.1 GCA_027310605.1 Candidatus Aenigmatarchaeota archaeon
TTTTAACACACCGCCATTGGTTAATCAATGGTATTATATTGCGGCAACATTCAATAATGGAGATGCAAGACTGTATGTCAATGGCTTGCAGGTAGCCAGCAAATCATCCACAATAACCTTCCTTAACACCACTGGTTATAATGCTTTTATTGGAAGCTATTTGGGAACATCTTATTTTTTCAACGGCACAATCGACGAGGTCAGGATTTACAACCGCTCGCTCTCGGCAGATGAGATAAGAATGCTCTACAACTCGAGCAAATACTATCCTTATGCCTCAAATGTTTCAGCTTCCGTCAGCGACCCGACAAATTCTTATACGCTCAATCTTTACCGCTATGACAACACGAGCATAAGCGGCTTGAATGACGCGGTTCAGTTTGGCGCTGGACAGTATTGGTATGTCGCCAACGCGACATCGGAGAACTACACCAAGATTGAAACGCTTCTGCCGTTAGAGATAAGCCAGAACAACTCCAACCTTGTCCTGATGCCGCAGACCCAGACCATAACCTACGGAACATCCGTCCTGCAATATTGCTCGAACAACATAGACCTGCCTTGCAGCCTTTACAGGAATTCTTCGCAAATAACCAACAACACGAATATAGTCCTGGCGGCATATGTCTACAACTACACCGCTAATATTTCGGACACGCAGAACTACACGGTCTGGCAGAACTCGACCTTGTTGACAGTCAATAAAATGGTAACCCAGATAAGGCTTTTCCTTGACGGAACCGAGGGAAACAGGAACTACAACATCTCGCAGACTGCGAATCTCACGGTTCTGCTGAACGCGAGCGGGAGAACGGTTTATCTTGACGCCAACCTCACGGGCTGGAGCACGGCAAGCGGAATCACGCCGCTCTACAACTACACGAATCTGCAAGTCGCCGGAATCTTCAACATAACCGGCTACTCCCCCGGCGACGAGAACTACACAGCGTCTGCGATAACATATTTCGCGAATGTCACGGGAATCATAGCGAACATAACCCTGAACCTCGCGCTGCATCTCGGCTCCGTTTTCGCGGACAATTCCCTCCAAACCGGAAGCAATTATAACTGCGTTTCCAACCAGAACGGCTGGTTCGGGCTGACTGCGGAAACCCCCGCGGGCGCGCAGTATGGTAACCTGACAGGCGATTACAACCTCAATGTGAGCTTCCCCTCGAGCGGCAGCGCCTATCTCGCGGAAGGAAGGGGAAGCTGCTCAAGCTTCGCGAACAACGCAAACAATGCGCAGCTCGGAAGGTTTTTATCGCAGCTCAAGGCTTTCAGCTATCAAGCTTCAAACCTCATCCAGCTCATACTGCAATACAACAGCACGGATATAACAAGCGATGCGCACTGGGGAAGGGGCACATACCTGATTTCTATATCCAACAAGGGATACAACTCTTCGAGCGGCAGGCAGCAGCTTGGCGTCTCTGTCGTGAAGTAAAAAGATTGCAAATCTTATGATAAACACCGAACTTAAATACGGACGCGCCCAATTTACAATGCAGTCGCGATTCTTATGGACGTGCTCATCAAGGCGGGCGAGGTTCCGCAGAACTGGTACGGCGGGATTGAGAAGGCGAAGGACAAGGCGAGAAGGCTGCTGCGGAAAGTGATAGCCGTTGACCAGAACACTTCCGTTGTCATAGGCAGGCTCGCTGCCGTTGATATTGACAAGCTCTGGAAGTCGAATGTTCCGTATTGCAGGCTTCTTGTCAACGATTCCCTCCGCTTCCGCTTGGACGGGAAAATGGAGGCGAAGCTCGGTTCTGAAGAAGTGTTTTTCGTGAACAAACCGCAGATGGTCATGACCGTTGACGAGATGGAGCAGCGCTTCCCGAAGGTGCACGACGAGTTCTACAGGAACTGGGTGAAGAATTTCAGAGAGTAAAAACGGAATTATCCTTTTTTCAAGAAATATACAACCCCTTCCGAGTGTTTCGTGGATTTCATTTGCAGCACAATGGCAAGTTCTGTCTTCGGCTTGACTGTATGATGCTCAACGTGCCCTGTTTCTTCAAGCGCTCCTGCTACGTTATACCTTCTGGAAAAAGGATTGCTGCTTTCCAAAACATCATCCACTTCTCCGGAAAACGTTTTGTAATACCAGGAATCCGCCAAGCCGACTCCGTCTGAAACCCTTGCTTCCTTGGCGGTTTCAAATTCAAAATCCCCGTCGCTTTCATTCAAGAACTCAAGCAGCTTGCTTAATGCTCTGGGAGGAACATCAGGGATGCTTAAAGTATTATGACGATATTTATCCAGCCCCTCGGGTGTCTCTGCAATAACATATTCATGCTTTTCCCCAACTCTCCTTTCTTTTCTGCCTATGTAAGACATAATCTTATTCCGCATCAAAAGCTTAAATAGGCTTTTCCCGAACACATTATGAAATGTTCATTACGGCTTGATTTGCGGGACGCCGATAAAAGCGTTTCAGCAAAAAAAAATCTGACGGCCGTTATTGTTTTTGAATTTGCACAAAAATGCGCAGCATTTTTGGCTATCCATAAAAATGGAATTTTTGGGATGCCGGAAACTTCGTTTCCGTGCACGCCGAAAGCTTTGCTTTCGTGCGCAAGTCATATTGTAATTCCATATCGCATTGCAGTGAAACTTATGGCGGCAAAAAACGAAAGCGGAGGCGAGCCCTGCCCGCGCTGCGGAAAGGAGCTGGTGGTGATAGAGAGCAGGCTCGTCAAGTGGCTGACCTGCCCGGGCTGCAAGTTCAAGAAGCTTCTTCCGATAAGGGAGGCGGGGACTGTGAAGTTCACGCCCGTTGAAAAAGATGGTATGATTGAATTATAAAATTGTCGCATCTGTTGTTAGTTTAATTCTCACAATATGGTTTTCGTTACAAGAATTATTCAAAAACTAAAAATATTACAAACGAAAACTCAAATAAAAACAGGAATAATCAAAAAGGTGGTTTTATGGGATTCGAGCACACGAACAAGAAGGGCGTAAAATACTGGCTTCATGCGAGGGGCAAGCTGATGTTCTTCTCAAAGGACCCGAAGGACTCGATAGAGCTGCCGCCGAACATGGCGGTGGTGGAGAACGAGCGCACCGGACTGCCGATGGTGAAGAAGAAGGCGTAAGTGGTTTGTAATTTTTAGTTTTTTATTTTTTTATAATTTTTAATTTATTTTTATTTTCTTGTTCTGGAAAAATTATCCGAAAATCCAAATGCTTTTTATTTGTTGAAAACAGATTAATAATATGCCCCTCATCCCCGACTTCGTGACGCCGCAGGTTGTGCTGATTTTCATCACCTTTATCCTCGTAGTCTTCATCCTCTACAAGCTCTTCAAGGTCATCTTCAAGGCAACGCTTGTCACGATAGCCGCGTTCTCCTTCCCCTGGATTGCGAAGGCGCTCGGGCTGCCGTTCCCGATAACAGCCGATGTGCAGACCGGGATTTATTTCGCAATAATCGGGCTCGGGCTTTTCCTCGCGTACGAGTTCGTGCATTTCATAATTTATTTCCTGAAAATCCTGACCTGGCCGCTGCGCGAGCTGCTCGGCATTCGCAGGCGCGACGAGGAGAAAAGAATGGAGGAGGAAATGAAGAGGATAAAGAAAGAGGAGAACGGATAAAAATTTACAGTTTCAAACCCCTACCAAATTATTGTTTTCCTCTGTTTCTGATTTGCTTTTTGAAATCAACTGTCAAAATTATCAAGACCATCGT
>DAIDAN010000064.1 GCA_027310605.1 Candidatus Aenigmatarchaeota archaeon
GGATTGTGTAGCCTGTCATTGTTATCAGCTTTTGAATTATTTTTTAAGTCAGATGAAATCGATAATTTTTGCATAATTTTGTAACCTTTGCGAGTTCGCCTTCAACCTCTTTTTTCAGGTCTTCATAATTCAGATTTTTCAAGTTCAACCCGATATAATTTGTGTTCAAAGCGTCGCGTAATTTCTCAAGCTTCTCCTTTCTGCTAAACGCTTCGTCCCACGATACTATTTCTGTTCCATCACTTTTTATTGAGTTTTCCATTTCGAATCACTCAACTTTTATTTTTCGCGTGCGTGTTTTTTATTTTCTTATTGTCTGTTACGAAAACCATCTTGCAAAAAAATTAAAAAATACAGATACGAACGGTTTTGCTTTTTATTTCGCAGCGATTTTTAGTTATTATTTATCAACATTATTATCAGCTGCGGAAAAATCGCGTCTTATCTGTATAGCATTTTCACTTTAACGGCACGTACTTGCTCGACTTTGTCGCGCCGATTCCCGGCGCCGAGTGGAGCACGCGCTTCCTTGTCTGCGAAAACTCGCCGAGCCTGTGCCCGACCATCTCCGCCCTTATATCCACGGTAACCCATTCCTTGCCATTGTGGATTCCGAACTTCAGTCCAATCATTTCCGGCACGATAATCGTGTCGCGCGCCTGCGTTTTTATGAACTTCCCGCGGTTTTTCCTGAACTTCCTGAAAATCTTTTTCTCATTCTCGGTGAGCCCGCGCTTCAGCAGCGCCCTCCTCTGCCTGCTCGGCACCATCTTCGCGAACTCCTCGAGCGAGAGCTTCTGGAGCTCTTCCGCCGTCTTTCCGCGGAAAGTGAATATTTTTGCCATCTTTATCAACTCATTATTTTATTTTCAATCATCTTGTTCCTCTTCTAATATGTACGGAATAACCACTTCAAATGTAGTGCCAAACATTTCTCGTAATGATAAATTGCTGGGGTCGCGCTTAATCGGCTCCGGCTTTTCAAGTTTCAACCCGATACATTCAGTGCCGCTGCAATACAGTCCATCGACTGTGCATATTGTTTCTCCTATGTTGCTTTTTTTTGAATCCGTGAACAGCACATCCTTGTGGTATATCGGGCATTTCGCGTATTTTTCTTGCGCCATTTAATCGCCGATTTTATTTTTGTTGTGCTGTTTTCGTCCGTTCAGATTCTTATTTTTACTTTTTTCACGAAAACCGTTTTGAAAAAAAATTACAAAATCCGATACGATGGTTTCCAATTCTAATCTGTCTTTTATTTCTTTCGCAGTCCCGTCCTCCTCGAGCTTATCGCGCCGACTTTCTGTCCCGGCGGAGCCCACCTGCTCACGGTCTTCGGCCAGCCCGGTTTCGTCTTTCCTCCGAACGGATGGTCAACAGGATTCATCTTCGAAGCCGAAGAGCGCGGCCACAATTTCGTTCTCGCGTTCTTCGCGTGATAAACCTGCCCCGCCTTCACATAAGGCTTGTCCACCCTGCCGCCTCCCGCCGGGATTCCTATCATCGCGAGGCAGTTCGGGTTGAACTCCCTTATCATTCCGGACGACATCTTCACCGTGATTTTCTCGCCTTTCGCGACTATCGTGCCATAGACGCCGGAGCTCCTGCAGAACTTCGGCCCCGAAAACGGTATTGTTTCTATTCCGCTTATCGGAACTCCTTCCGATATGTCCGCGAGTTTCGCCACGCTGTTCTGTCCTGCTGCGCCGAATGTGACAACATCACCCCTTCTCATGCCTTCAGTTGCCGTGATGTAAATCTCGTTCCCATCCGCAAGTTTCAGTTTCGCGAGCGGCGCGCTCTTTCCAGCGTCGTGGACTATTTCGATTATCTCAGCTTTTGAAGTCTCGCCGGAGGCGAGAAGTTTCGGATAGCTCGCGCTTCCCACGAACCTGTGCTCCGGCGAGCGGTACCTTGGTCCGCCGTGTCCGCGCGCCCTCGAAATTATTCGCTTTCCCATTTTTCATCAGCTCATATTTCTTTCAAAATATCAGGCTTTATTTTTTGCACGCTTTCAATCAGGGATTCAAAACCTTCCATGTAATATTCTATCAATTTCTTTTTCTTGATTTCCACTTTCTTCTCGCCGCCCGAAGTATATCCTGCGCAGCATTTTGGATTTGTTATATAGCGTGGGAACAAACATTTATGACCTTCCGTCCTATAATCTGTTTCATTACACTCAAAATGCAATTCTGGTTTTTCATCTTTGTAAAAACCAGCATGTTCCCCCAGATTCTTGCAATCATTTATTATGACTTCTTCTCCTCCATTATTTCTCTTTTCCATTTCTCACACCCTCACAGCATCCCCAGCCTTGTAGCTATCTCGCCCGCGTTGAAATTCCTGTCGAGCTTCACGAATGCCTTCTTCCTCCCCTTCTGGTCGATGAGCGTTTTCACGCTGTCGACCTTCACCTCGAACGCCCTTTCCACCGCCCATTTTATGCTGTCCTTGTTTGCGGCGCGACGCACGATGAACACGAGCTTGTTCTGGCTCTCTACCAAACCGATGGATTTTTCCGTTAACAACGAATGCTGGAGCGTGTTCCACACTTCCGCGGGCGTTTGCTTTTCTTTTGAATCCTTTTTCTGTTTCTTCGCCTCTTTCTTCGCGGTTTCCCTTTTTTCCTCGGACATAAAAATCACGTCAATACATTATCATTCGATTTTATTTCAGCGCGTTTTCGTGCGCCCTACGAAAATCGTTTCCGAATTTCATTTTACGGAAAATATTATTTTGCAATTATCAGCAACAGATACGAATATTTTCATTTTTGTATTTCGGTTCTTACCCGTATTTTTCCTCCAGCTTCTTTATCGAGCTCTCGCTCCAGAGCACGAGCCTGCCGGGCTGGCAGCCGGGCGCGAGCATCTCCGCGTTTATCTGTCCGGCGGACGAGACATCAATGCCGGGAAAACTCCTCGCTATTTTCCCGAGCCTGTTGTTTTCCGCTACAATCAACACGGATTTTCTTTTCCTGTATTTTCTGCCTCGCGTTTTGCCTTTTCCCGCCCTTATGATTTTTATCCTTGCGCGCTCCATCTCGCTGTCGAGCTTCAGCGCGGAAAAAAGTTTTTCAAGCTCTTTTACCTTTTCCAGCTTCTCTATTTCATCTGAGACAACAACCGGCAGCTCGTTTTCGAACTTGTGCCCCCGTTTCGCGACAAGCTCTTTCACTGCGGATGCAGCGATGGCGGACTGCACAGCAAATCTTTTTTCCTTTTCGTTTATCTTCTGCGCAAGTATTTTTCCGGCAACCGGCGGGTGCGCCTCCCTGCCGCCGACCGCCTGCGGAACGCGGCGCATTCTCATGTTCTGCCCTGGCGAGGACTCGTGCACGCGCGGGCCCCTCGCCATCTCGCGGTTCTTCATGGAGTATTTCGTGTCCTTGACACCGTGGTAGTGCGCGCTCGTTCGCAATCCAGACAAAACATTCGCGCCGTGCGGCTGCCTCCTGTTCGCCTGCATCGCGAGCACCGCGCGCTTTATCAAATCGGGTCGCACGGGAACGGAAAAAACTTTCGGAAGCTTTATCTCTCCGGTGCGCGCTCCTTTCAAATCATAAATCGCTGCTGTTTTTTGTGGCATAATAATCAACAATACGGATTGAATTTCGATTGCATTGATTGCTGTTTTCGT
>DAIDAN010000065.1 GCA_027310605.1 Candidatus Aenigmatarchaeota archaeon
GGAAACTTGTTGTCAACCGCGCCCGTGTGGATGTCCAATGTGTCGCCGAGATATTTCCTGCTCATCGCGGAGCACTCGATATGCCAGCCGGGATACCCGATGGATTTTATTTTTACAGTTTTCATAAAAGTCAGCTCATAATATTTTTTTGCGTTTTCAGCTGTTATGATTTTTTATTTTTATCGGGATTGAAAACCATATTGAAACATAAAAAATAAAAATCCGATACGAAAAATTTTCTTCTTAATCCGATTTAATATTGTTCAGCTTCAAAAATTCAACATCGCCTTTCTTTTTCGCTTCTTCAACCATTCTCTTGAATTCCTCGTCAGTTGCCTCTATCTCAAAGACAGCTTCCCAATGCATTATGTGATGCGGGTCGTTTATCCAGAGCGCGAAATCGAAGGGGTTTTTCTTGTCAGGATTTTCCTCAACGCGCCCGCCCGCGCCGGCTTTCAATTTTTCCAGAGTGTTGCCCGACAGTTTCCCGTAATCCTTGAACTTCGAGATGTCGTAATAAACGGAACCGTTCGCAACATAGGCGTAGCCTTTCTTTATCAGCCCTTCAATCATCTCAATCATTTCCCTTATGTGGTCGGTTGCGCGCGGCCTGACTTCGGGCTCGAGAAAATTCATCTTCCTGTAGTTTTCCATCGCAACTTTTATGTAGAACTTTGCTATGTCCCAGACGGACTTGCGCTCGCGCTTCGCAGCCTTTTCCATCCTATCTATGCTGCCGGCGGACGCGACGAGCTCGTCGCCTGATATATGCCCGACATCGGTGAAGTTCATCACCTGATGAACCTTGAAGCCGCGGTATTCGAGCCACCTGCGAAGCGTGTCAGCGAAAGTGTAGGCGCGCAGGTTGCCGACATGCGGATAATCGTAAACAGTGAGCCCGCAGTTGTACATTTTCGCCTCGCCCGCCTTGAGCGGCTTGAACTCCTCTCTTTTGTTCCCCATAGAGTTGAAAAATCTGATAGGCATAAAAGTCATCTCATAAGTTTTTGTACATATAAATCTCGTCAGTATATTTTCCGTTTTTATAAATTCCTCTCGGCAGCTTTCCGAAAGTTTTGAAACCAATATCTTCATATGTCTTAATCGCATAATTGTTATTCTCGAAAACTTCCAGCCTTACTATTTCTACTCCGATTTTTTTCGCCTCCTCAAAAACCGCTTTCATCATTTCAGTTCCTATGCCGAGATTCCTGTAATCTTTCAGCATTCCTATTCCGAAATATGCTGTGTGAGCTTTTACGCCTCCTGATTTATTTATTCCTCCACTTCCCACGATTCTTCCATTATGTTCCGCAATCAAGAACACGCTTCTTTTCAGCTTCATGTTCCTAATTTCGTTCTTCAGCCATTCTGATTCTTTTTTCCGTTTGATTTTTTTGTAAAGATTATTTTTATGTCAGGCTCCGCAACAAGACTGTTTGTTACATTCAATATTCCGTCAACGTCGCCCATTTTCGGATAGCGCAATATAATTTCCTCGCCGTTTTTCGCGGTGAACCTACTTATGATTTTTCCGTGCCTGAACATCCTTACCATCTTTTTATTCTTGCAGCGTTTTCGTGTGTGATGATTTTATATTTTGTATCAAGATTGTTACGAAAACCATTATTCCGAAAAACAAATACGACAGATACGAATGGTTTTATTGTTTCCATTCACTCACCCAGCAGCTTCTGCAAAATCTCGTAGGCTGACTTGTCGAACTTTCTTATCCGCACGATTTTTTTGAAGTTCTCGTCTATTATCTTCTGCAGGCCGAGCTCCTGAAAAATATTTTCCGCCGCCTGCGGGATAGCTTTCGTCACGGGCCACTCAGGCGTTGCGGTGCAGCAGCCCGCATGCTTCTCAGGCATCTCCAATCCTTTGGAAAGTTTTATTATCTCTGTCTTGTCCATTCCGAGCAAGGGCCTTATTATGGGATATTTTATTCCCGCGCTTGTGGCAGCCATGTTCTGCAGCGTTTGTGACGCCTTCTGCGCGAGCGACTCGCCTGTCACGATTGCATTCGCGCCCTCGCTCTCGCAAATCTTCTCGGCAGCCTTGAACATCGACTTCCTGCAAAGCACGCACATGTAGTCGCGCGCGAGCCTGTTCCTGCTGTTCAGCACGGCCGACAGGATTTCCGCGTGCGGATAGATTATGAACTCTCCGAATTTCGTTTTCTTCTTCAGATATTTCAGCACCGCAATCATTGTTTCGAACGAGCCCCTGCAGTAAAACGGGTAGAGCGAAAAATGCACCGGAATTATCCCGTATTTTTTCGCAGCGAGCGCCGCAGCCACGGGCGAGTCAATTCCGCCGCTTATCAGGCAGGCGACTTTTTCCCCTTTCGCGGATTTCGCTTCCCTGCTTTTTTTCCCGGTTTGATTTTTCATAGCGCGACACTTTAGACAAACATTCTCGGCTTGTAGCCGTTCCCTTCAATCTTGATGCCCTCTTGCCTTATTCTTTTCAAATAATTTGACATGGAGTCCATCTGCTTCAGCACGATAATCCTGCCGCCGTCAATTCCCGCGCTTTTATCATATTTTTTCTTGAACCTGTAAAAATGCGTGTCATGTGTTAAAATATGGGGATACCCAAGAGTCTTTCCAAGCTCGATTATCTCCGAATCGGACATACCTTTTTCGGAGCCGTCATACCCGATATGGACAGGCAATATGCCTTCAGAATTATTGTTTTTGCTTCTTCTTACTATCTCCCTGACAAGATTCCTGTCCCTTACAGACTCGTCAACTATCACCAGCTGCGGCGGTTCCTCTCCGCCAATATGTTTTATGATTTCGAACTCTGCTTCAGACATGATACCGCCTGTTTCTATTTCGCGAAAAATATTTTTCATCAACAGTTTTTATCCAAACCTGTTTCTGTACAGACATTCGTCATTATTGCAAGGCTCGTATGCGCATAAAGGAACAGATTCGCGCACTATTTCTTCTATGTCATCGTCAGAGATTTCTTTCTTGGAAAGTATTTCATGCAGATTCCGAAGCGGATTTGACGTCATCCTGCCCCTATTTAGCGCTTCAAACAGCACGAACTTATCATAAACATGCAAGACTCCCACGCCTTTTATTTCGTATTTTCCCCCTATGTTGCTTCGTTCATAAGGGATAATTGTCTTTACTTCATGAATCGCACCGCCCATCTTTCATCACCTTCTTAATTATGGAGCCAGGGGGGAGAGTTGAACTCCCCTACTCCGCTCTGCAGGTTCACCTTCCCAAACAAAAAGTTTGGAAATCGGATGCATAATCTCGCGCCTCTTTGCCTTTTCTTTGACATGAAAAACCTTCGGTTTTTCAGTTCCGCCGAAAAGCGGAGCTTTTCGTGCGCTCCCAAGGGTCTTTCCTTTCGCGAAAAGAAAGAGGCTTGCCGATCTGCCACCCCGGCATTATGAAATTTGTTACGCTTTCGTTTTCTTGTTTTTCAGCCATTCAATGAATTCCACTATTTCCTTGACCATCATCTTGTGATATTTCTCTCCCTTTTCCTTTGAAGCTTTGGTGGCGTCAGACATCGCTCCGCTTTTCGTGAATTCTTTTTGCTCCTTGCTCGACCAGGGAATGTC
>DAIDAN010000066.1 GCA_027310605.1 Candidatus Aenigmatarchaeota archaeon
CAGCTGCACCGAATGGAGGCCTGCGTCATGGGCGGGAGCGCCTGACTGGACTCCGACTGCAGGCAATCCGAGCTGCAGCTGGTCGAACAGCAATGCAGGGACATTCTGCAGCTGGACATCCGATTACGGCTGCAGTTATTCCGGAAACCAGAATTCGGGAAGCACAAGCACTTCCGCGGATTATTGGTGGGGAGGAAGCTCGATGTGCGGCGGAACGCGCAGCTCGATGAGCAGGACCCAGAGCTGGGGCGGAGGAATCTACTCGGAATCAAGGCAGGACTCTTACAGATACACAAGCAGCAGCGGTTCAAGCTATTCAAGCACGACTTATTCCTGCAATCTCGCAGCCTACTTCAAGTTCACATTCACGCCGGACATTTCTTTCAGGATAATCGACAGCAACCAGAAGATAGTGGAGAAAGGCACCACGAATTTCGAAAACCTTTTATTCGCGGTGAAGTTCAAGCCGGCGAGTGCGTATGTGGTTGGGGGATAATCATCCCAGCATATCCAAAACCCTTTTCCTGAATCTCGCGGGATAATATTAAAAATCAGACTTCCGCATTATGGATTGAATTACAAAATCATTACGGCTGTTCATTATTGATTGAGTTGCAATGAATTATTTCTCAAACGATTTCGTTAACGTTCTCAGTTCGATTAGCAACGGCGTCAGTAATTCTGTTGATGATTCGCAACCTTATCAGCGTTCCTGTATCTGATTGATATTGTATTCATTCTTTATCGCTGTCAACTCTTAGGCGCGCTCGCCAGAAGCAATTGCTCGATGGGGGCTCCGAACATCGCCTGCGTCAGGAACCAGCTCGCGACATAAACTATCGTGGCGAAAATCACTATCGTCGCAACCGTGTCGCGCAGCCCAACCGCGTCGTCGCCGTATTCTATCCTGTTGATGAAGAACGAGAGCAGCAAGATGGTTTCAAGCATATACAAGCCGACCACGAGCTGGAACGGGCCTGCGCCTATCGGAGGCGTGCCAGCGTTCTGCCCCCAGCCCGCGCAGAAAACGAAACCGGAAAAGCCGCCGGCTGCGATGTCGGTCTGCGAAGCAAGCCCGCTGATTTGTCCGCAGAGCGAGCCGAGAATCCGCAAGATCACGACCGCCATGGTCACGACCACGCCGGAAACAATAGGCGCGAGGAACAGGGCGAGGAACTTCATGCTGGAAACGGTCTCTCCTAAAATCTCGTTTATCTCCTCCTTCACCTCGTGCATCCCCTTCAGGTAGCGCGAGACAGTGAGCATTGACATCGAGGCAACGCGCACGCCCTTCTCCGATGATTGCACAACAGCCTGCATCACAGACCTTATCATGCGCGAGGGATAGACCCAGATCGCGCCATACTCCCTGTCGAAAAGCGCCTGCTCGAAGCTGAAGCCGAGCTTTTTCATGTTCGCGCTGATGTTCCAGAAAAATTCCGCAATCTTCATGTTTTTCAAGTTTTCGCTCGCCCTGTCCACAGCGACCTCGATAGGAGTTCCTCCCGCTATCTTGTTGCCGAGCTGGAACAGCGCCTCCGAGAATTCATTTTCTATCTTCTCGATGTCGTTCCTCGTTCTCATCTTCTGCCTGCTGTCAAGATAATTGTAGATGAAAAGCGCGGCGCCGAGTCCGATTATCACCAGCACTGAGGAGTTGAGCGAGGCTGTGATGTCCGCGTTAGCAATCCCGGCGAAGCCGAACAGCAGGAACGGGAAGCCTGCAAGAAGCGAGAGCGGCAGTATCGGCAGCAGCATTTTTCCCGCCCTGAACTTTCCCAGAGGCGGCAAACCCTTTGCCTGCGAAATGTCCGGCTGCGAAAATGTGGGCGGCTTTGTCTGCAGGATGTAGTTCATGTACCAGAGCAGGAACGCGGGCAGGAGTATGTCGTAGCCGATAAAAATAAAAACAGGCTTGACCGCGTCCTGCATGAACAGGACAACTATCGGGAACATCACCAGCCCGATTATCGGCAGCATTATTCCCATCGCGTGTATAAGCATCACCGGCATTCGGAGGGATTGCGCGTAATGTTTCATGCGCTCGCGCGTTCCGTTCAGGATTATTGAAACGGCTTCGTCATACATCAGCTCCCTCCGCACATCTATCTCGCTGGTCGAGTTGCGGAGCATGTGCAGCGCCTCCGCGAACTCATGGTTCTTCTCCTTCCATTTCGCGAGATAGGAAAGGAGCGCGGCGTCAACGCTTTCAAATGTCCCGACCTCGATGTCCCAGATAAGCTTTTTCAGGTCCCAGCTCAGCGGCCCTGACAGGTTGTCTGCCGCGAACTTAACCGCGCCCTCCATGCTCGGGTTGTTGCGCATGTAGATGACCATGTACAGTATCGCCAGCACTATGTCCGAGCTCATCTTCACCTGCACGGAGCGGGCGTGCGATTCTGGATAATTGTAAATCAGGAAGACGAGGACAAGCGAAAAGAATATCGCAAGCCCCGCGAAAAGCAGGTCAGCGATTCCGGCAAGCACGAGCATCAAAACCGATAGCGGAAGAAGAATAAGCAGGAGCAAAGAAAGCGAGAGAACTCCGGAAGGCGTGACATTCAGGTAGGCTGTCTTTATTTTTTCATCCATCTTTTCCGCTGCGCCCTTGTCAGGCTTCAACCTCATTATTTTTTCCGCTATCCGGCAGGACTTCTCGTACCAGCCCTGCGGCTCCTGCCTTATGTCCTTGAGAAACTGCCTATAGTCCGCGTTGTAGAACTGGCTTTTCCCGGTGTCTATCTGCACATGCGGCTCCGTTTCCGCAACGACTTTTTCCAGCCGTTTTCTTCTCGCCTCCTCCGCAGCCCGCTCGATTTCCCTTTTCCTGCCGCCGAACATAAATCCAAATTAGAAGAAACTGAATATATAGATTTTTGCGATATGGATTATACGAATTCTACCTTTTGTATATGTTGTCGTGATGCTCTACTTCGAGAAACTCGACAAGCTTTTCGCTCTCGTTGACGGAAAATATGAGCACAAACGGGTCAAGATGAACTCTTCTTATGTTTTTCATGTCATATCGCAATGACTTGTAATGATTCGGGTTCTCGATAATCTCGACAATCTTCTTTTGAACGCGTTGGAATAGCAGAAAATTCTTCTTCCTCAATTTCTTCAGCTTCTCGGCCAGCTCAGGCTTTATCTCAAACAGATAAGCCATATACTCACTTGGAGAAATATTCGTCGAACTCCTTCATGCTGCCGAATCTTATGCCTTTCTGTTTTTGGATGCTTTCAAGCCTGCCCAAGAATTCGGGATTGAGTTCCCTGTGCAGGTCGGAATTTATCTCATTAATGTCTTCTTCCATAATCAATATTTTCTGCTTCAATAAGGAGACATCGCTCTGGATGTGCCTCAGTATTTTAAGCTCGGTTTTCTCTTCAAGCTTTATATCCATATTCTCACCGATATTGATTGTCCTCAAGAACTTAAATAGCTTTTTCATCCGCAGCCTGTTGCGCTTGCTGTTGCAAACGCAGTGCAGGGCGATTGTTAAGC
>DAIDAN010000067.1 GCA_027310605.1 Candidatus Aenigmatarchaeota archaeon
CCACCTGTCCTTCTCCTTGAAAAGATATCCGACCGAAGGCACCGAGTGTTTCACGGGGATGGAAAATATCTCGTAGTCCGCGGCAGAAAATATTTTTTCCTTGCTTTCCGTGTTCGCATCAGCAGCAGCAATCTCGAAGCCGAACCCGAGATAGCTCAATTCAAGCAATGAGTCGATGAAGCGCGAGGCTTCGGGCCCGCAAATTTCCAGCTTCTCCGTTCTTCCGAAAAGGTGCATCGTCTCTATCAGCGGCAGCAGCCCGGAGAAATGGTCTGCGTGCCAGTGCGAAATGCAGATTCTTTTTATCCTCATCGGCGAGACCTTCGCTCTCTGCAGCGCGAGCTGGCAGTTTTCGCCGCAGTCGAACAGGAGATAATCGCCTCCGTAATTCAAAAGGATTGCGGGCTGGCCGCGCTTCAATGTGGGAACGCCCGACCCCGTCCCGAGAAAGGTTATTTCGATGGGAAGCATAGAAATAATTACGCAAGGCAGAATATAATGTTTTACGAATATTGACTGAATTGCAACGATATAAATTGATTTCAAAAAAAATCGTAAGCTGCTGCGAACTGATTCGTAATGTGCGTATCTGCAAATCAAGTCATATTGTCAATCCGTAGTTTCATTTTACTTCAACATTCTCAAGAGTTTTCTGCTTCCCGGACAGCATATTGTAAAGCAAATCCACATTCCCGTCCGCTAGCAATTCGAAAATCTCCTCGATGCGCAAGCCGCATTTCAGCTGCTCCAGATTATCTTTCAGCAAACGCAAGCCATGCTCCTCCGGCGAAAGCTTCTGCTCGCGCAGCATCCGGAGCAACTCGGTCTGCTCATCCAGCCCCTCGGTTTTCGCATTCCGGATTATTTTTATTATCGCCCTGCCGGAAAATTTTTCCGGGATACCGCTGAAGCCGGGCGGCGTTTCCGTTTTCGGAATTGTCCCGGATATTTTTGCGATTATGACGGGTTTTACATTACGGGTTGTTTCGAGCGCGGCGCTTATTTCTGCTTCAATCTTTTGCGCGACATCAGCCTCATATCCAAATTCCATAAAATAAATTTTTCTTTGGAAATCCAGCGGAATGCTTTCGATATTTTTTTCGTCAAACGCATAAGCCATTTTTTCCTGTTCCGACTCCGCCTTATGGGCGGATGTCACGCAGGTGCTTCCCGCCAGGAGAAGCGTTCCCGACTTGAAAGGCTTTTTTTCGCTCCAGTGAATGTGGCCGAGCAGATAAAGGTCGAATCCTTCCGGCAGGTCTTCCAGCTTCAGCGATGGCGGCTCGAGCGGGGAATAAATGTAAGGCTCTATGGATTGGTGGAGCATCAGGATGTTTGTCGAGTTTTCTATCGGCTGCGGCTTCCATTGCTGCAGCACTTCCTTGGCGAACCTTTCCGGAACCCCCGACATCCCGTGAATCGCAACTTTTTTTCCGCCAATCTCGAACAGCGCCGTTGCGCAATGCAGGTGGACAAGCAAGCCCGCGTGCTCCAGCGCTTGGACGGGATTCACCATCTGCCTGCTCCTTCGCTCGTGCGTGCCGTGAATCGCGACAATCGGAATCCCGCGGAACGCGAGCGGCGAGACCTCGTGCTTTTCCTTGTTCCTTATCTCGATGAAATTCGCGCGGCTTTTTCTGTTCTGCGCCCGCGAAAGTATTTTTGCTGTCCTCGCAAAAACCTCCTGTTTTGGAATGCGCGAGTCGAACAGGTCGCCGGCTATCAGAATCAAGTCAGAGTCAAGACTTTTTTCAACAGCTTCCTGCAGTGCTGAGAACGAATCCTCCCCCCGCTCCTCTCCAAAGTTATATCCACAATGGCAATCGGAGAAAATTGATATTTTCATAACATCACATTGTATTAAACAATTTTGATTTCATATCATCTTCTTTAATAAAAAGGAATTTTCTTTTTCTTCCACAATCTTGAAACCGTTAAGCTTGAAAAAGCCTATAGAAACTTTGTTTGCCTTCTTTATTCCAGCGCATACTTCTTTTATTTTAAGGTCTTTTGCTTCTACTAACATCTTTCCAATCATTTTTGTTCCAATACCTTTATTTCTGAATTCCGACAGCAACCCAATACCGCATTCATATTTGTTACCCTTCCTGAAAAGATTGCAGAATCCTATTATCTTCCCTTTTTCTTCAGCTATTAGGAAAACTCCTTTTTTAGATTCGTTAAGCAATATTCCATTCCTTCCCCATGAAATCGTATCAGTTACCTTGTCAATGCTGAAAAGCTCGGCATCAGTATCTTTTTTCAATTCTTCAACAAACTTCGCGAATTCCTGTAAATCCTTTTCAGTTATCTTTGCAATTCCCGACATTTTTATCACAAAATATTCTTCAACTCCAATAAGCTCTTAATCCTGAAATCAGGCTCTTCCGTCTCCTTGAAATATTTCTGCCTGCCGTCCTCGAGCAGGACTGTTTTCATCCCAGCCTTCTTCGCGAACGCGTCCTCGTCCATCCTGTTTCCCACCATCATGCATTCATCCGATTTTGTCCTGAGCCTTTCGAGAATTATTTTAAATGAACTTACTGAAGATTTCGCGCCTATTTCTTCGGACACGAAAATAAAATCAAAATACATTCTGATTCCGATTTTTTCCAGCTTTGTTTCAGCAGTATTTCTGGTTGAGTTTGTGAAAACAACCAGCCTGTAATTCTTGTTTTTCAGATATTCCAGAATATCTTTCGCGCCTTCCATCAGCTTCAGCCTTCCGTCCATATACTTCCTGAACTCCGCTTCCCATTCTTCGGAAAGTTTTTTTGGACAAGGCAAGCCAAGTTGTTCGCAGACTAATTCCGTCCATAGCTCAAGGTCGAAAACCCCTTTCAGTTTTTTGAAATCTTTCTGTATTTTCCCGTCGGCTTCTTCTCTCGCTTTCTTGAAATCGGCGGCGCTGACATCGAAGCCGCGCTTCGCAAGAAAGGGAACATCAAAATTCTCCTCGATGTTTTCCAGCGCGGAGTGCTGGTCTATCAGCGTATCAGTCAAATCGAATATCACGAAGCGGATTTTCATAATAACGGTTTGTCGCGCAAAAATAAATACGCGTGTGATAGGCAGCTTTTCCTGACCGCCGGGTTTAAATAACTTTAAGCAAGATAGAATCTTAAGAGAGGATTGATATGAGCCAACCTGCAAACTTTGTTTGGAATATGAGGACGGGATGAAAGCGCTTCTTGGAAGAGCGCTCAACAAAAACCAGATTCTGATTCTTTCTGAACTGCAGGACAGCGCTAAAACAATAACGGGAGCGCTGAACAGGATTTCAAAAACTTCCGGCATCTCTCTGTCAACGCTCAAGCTGAACGCGAAAATCCTGAAGTCGTTAGGATTAATTTCCTATTCTGAATTACAGACGGCGGAACTTACGGAGTTCGGAAAAGCGATAATAAAAATGTTGGGGTGATGAATATGAAAAATATCGGCGAATACCTTCCGCAATGGATTGTATATGGA